>JAAOZN010000069.1 GCA_011605775.1 Nitrososphaerota archaeon
CCTACCTTCGACTTTACTGGAAGCAATAACGTAAAAATTCTTCCATCAGACCTCGACCTCAACGCTGTGCTTGCCATCTATGGTTCAGACGGTTTCGCATCACCGAACCCCAACCCAGGCGGCACCTTCCCCTAGCAGAAAGTCAGACAGTAAATAGATAGAGGCGGGATTGCGAGTGTATGCTGTTAAGGTAGGCAACCGGAGCACCAAAGATCAATATACGGAGTTCCGTAGAAGATGTTTATAGGAGTAAGGGTGCTTTTCTGCCCAAACTGCGGTAAGGTTGGGGGCTGAAGACCGAACTTCCTACCATTGCCCCTCTTGCGGATATAACCTTAAGCCTTCGATACCTTTAGAGCGTTAAAACTATTCGGTCTTTCAGTAGATAAGTTTGTGGAACGCAAATGAAATAGAGTCACAGTCATCACTATACATCTTCAAAGATAGTAGTGGAGTCTTTGCCAGTGACTTTAGTAGGGGTAGGTGGGCTGCACCTTCTTCCTTATCTGAATAATTTCATCAAGAACCTGCTGCTCCTCAGGGCTCAACCTATCAAGATACTTTTCCCTTAGCGTCCTCACCTCAGCCTCCTTAGGTAGGGAGTAGAGAACCTCCTTCTCAAAGATATGCCTACCAACCATAGGCTCCACCATCGATACCGCTACCTGCGCACCCTTTGGAGCTTCATCCAACGGTTTACCTTTATCCTGTATTTGATGGATCGTGCCAACAACCTTACCGTCACTATTCATGATCTGAATTTTCTGCCTCAGTTTACCCACGAGCACCTCAACTCCAAAGATTGCGGGGTTACTTCTTCTAAAGATATAGCCTTCCAGCACCTTAAACTTGCAGATGGGTGTTAGAGAATTGAATTCTCTGGCAGCAGCCTTCTCCTTCTCCTCATGAACCCACCTCGTATAACCCTCTATTAGGTTATAGATGATCGACTCGTTGAACACCTTTACCTTCTCCGAATCGATAGCTTCTTGAGCGTCTGGTAGAATCTTCACATTAAAACCTAGGATTACGCCTAGGTAGGGGTCCTCTTTAGCAACCATAGAAGCCTCGATCACCTCACGCCTCGTAACAGCACCTACATCAGCAATCCGAATAGGCACTCCTTGCTTCTTCAGCATATCAGTTATAGCCTCCAAAGAGCCTAAAGTATCGGCCTTAACGATCACACCTAACGTGTCGGTCTTTATGAAGACCTTTGAGACCTCGCTTTCGATAGCCTTCTTAACCTCTTCCCACCTATCTTCAGAAACCAAACCTACCAAAGGAGAACCAGCTAACACCCCCTCAAGCTCTTGGGCAACGATCTTCACACCAGCAGCAGCGCGAACTTCATCAACAGGTGTGAATCGATCCCTCGGATCACGCATCTCATCAAGGGGCTTAGGGAGAAAGAGCCCTCTTACCTTGGTCTTAAAGGCACCATCCCTCTTCACCATAGCAACCGTATCCCCAACCTTAAGCACACCATCGAGCAGAATCAAGTTAGCTGTTAGACCTAAGCCAACCTCCTCCCTCAGCTCCAGCACTATCCCCCTAGTCTGCTCCTCTGATGTAGTGAGCCTCTTCGCAAGATAATGCTGAGTCAAACCTATAAGCACCATAATCAGCTCGGGAATCCCCTCACCAGTTTTAGCACTTACTGGGACTATCGCCACTTCCCTCGAGAAATCCTTAACCCGATAGTATGCTTCGCTTCTAAACCCTAAGCGAGATAGGCTACCAACCACCCCGTAGATCCTAGCATCAAGCTCTTCTAGAACAGCCTTATCCTGCTTCTTCAAAGACTCTGTTAAGTAGGGTGTTGAAGCAGGTCTCCATCCTGTAAGCCTATCGATCTTGTTTAACGCAACCACAAACGGTACACGCCTGCGTGACAATATCTCAACACTCTCATATGTCTGCGCCTCAAACCCTCTAGTAATATCAACAACAAGTATGGCTATGTCAGCAGCAGAACCGCCTCTACTCCTAAGGTTGCTGAACGCCTCATGCCCAGGGGTGTCGATCACCAGAAGCCCAGGGACCCTAATAGAGCCACCAACCCTTTGAAGCAGAGGACCGCAGATGTGGATAAGCGTCTCTGTTGGAAAGAAGCTCGCACCTATATGCTGAGTCATCCCGCCAGCTTCACGCGCTTGAACAGCCGTACCACGAATCTTGTCCAATAGGGAGGTCTTGCCAGAATCCACATGCCCTAGTACCACAACGACAGGCTGCCTTACCCACTGCGATGTAGCCAACTATGCCTCCCCCTAGCCTCAGAGCCATCCACCAACGTTTAGTAGAGACTATAATTTAAGCAGATTCTTTTTAGCCGAAGACTATGGCAGTCTCCCTCTGAAAGCTCTCAGGAGAATCGGAGGCGTGTATCACGTTTTCAGTAACCCCTAATCCGAAGTCTCCACGTATTGTGCCCGGAGGGGCTTCCGGGGATCTTGTTGGGCCTATCATTAACCTCACTACACTGACCGCGTTAGGCGCCTCCAATATGGCTGCTACTACAGGACCAGATGTTATGAAGTTCACCAACTCTGTAAAAAAAGGTTTACCCACATGAGGCTCATAGAACCTCTCAGCCTGCTCCCTTGTGAAGGTGAACATCTTTAGATCTACGATCTTGAACCCCTTCTCCTCAAATCTAGAAAGTATCTTACCCACCAGACCTCTGCGCACAGCATCAGGTTTTACCACTATTAAAGTGCGTTCGCTCAAATCTTCTCGCCCTTTCGGTGATGCGCTGTCCATTTGAACTTTCTAGGATCCCTCTTGAGGTTAAGCGCATTCTTTCTACACTTAGAGGAGCAAAAGTATTCTATGGAGCCGTCGTTTCGCACAAGCATTATGCCGTAGCCTAGCTTCACTTCTCTGCCACAGAAACTGCACATCTTTCCCGACAGCATACCTCTCTTTACACCCTTACTTGATCTTCCTAGCCTCTCTCTCAGTTTCCCTGAGCATGAGTATGTCTTGCAACCTTACAGGACCCTTGACGTTGCGGGTAAGTATGCGCCCCTTGTCTTTACCCTCTAATATGCGGACACGTACCTGCGTTATCTCGCCAGCCACACCAGTCCTCCCAACGATCTGTATGACTTCAGCCGGTGTAAGTTTCTCTTCAGCGGCTTTGCTCATACCCGAATCACCTGCTACTTCTTAAGCTTGGCAACCTCATTAATAATCTGCTCTACTAGCGTCTGCGCCTCGCTAGGCTCGATGATTGCTGCTGAGGCTGCTGCAACATCTAACCCTAACGCTGAGCCTAGCTGTGCTTTACTAGGGACGTAAATGTACGGTATCTTTCTTTCTTCACATAAGATCGGTAGATGCGCAACTACTTCAGGAGGTTCAACATCTTCAGCCATGACCACAAGTTTAGCTATGCCGCGCTCCACCGCCTTTGTCGTCTCGTTTGTGCCCTTCTTAACCTTACCACTCTGCCTCGCTTGACGTACCGCTTCGTACGCTGCATCAGCCAGCTCCTTTGGCACATCGAATTTAACATAATATGGTTTACCGGTCATCTTAAATCACCTCTTATCGCTTCAGCCTTCAGCTGTTGTCTTTGGGATCATCTTAAGCTCCCCCATACCCGCTCTTAAACACTCACTAATAAACATGTCCTCACCCAACCTTACCTAGGTTTAGGCAGAAAAGCGGCACAATAACCTCCCTTGGGTGGAGACCACCGTGTCCACCCTTTAACTCAAACCCTCTGGATTTCGGTCTGTAGTTGTATGCTACTGCACCGCTTCTTTTAGGTAGCAGTATCAGGTCTCCTGTGCGATCAAATAGGTTTGGTTTAGCCTCGCCTAAACCAAATATCCCTTCATTAATCAATGTTCTAACATCATATATAACAAACAGATTGGCTAAGTGTTGCTCTACGTAACGGAAGATTTCTTCCCTCATGTCCGGTTTGATGTAGAGGCAAGCAGCCCTAGAATCCCCTGTTGGGGGTATATGTAAGGCGTTCAGAAGGGTTGGGTGATCAGATACCATCAACACTTCATCCGCCGCTAAAGTGACTTGACCGTGATCGCTTAAAGCGAGCATAGCAGTCTTCTTCGCTGCACTAGGGCACATCTTATCTATCAGATTACTCTTAAGCGACGAAAAGAAGGTTTCGAGCTCCGCTTCAGCCTCCTCACTCTCTGGGCCGTAGATGTGCGCAGATATGTCAAACCCGTCCCAATAAGGGAAGACGAAGAGCCGATCTTTAGATTGCTCGACTATTTTGCGGAGCCTTATGAAGAGATCAGAGGCGTTTACATAGGTCTCTATTTCTGCCTCTGAGCCGAGCATGGTTGTGAAGGGGCTTTCGCGGTAAAGCCTTCTTGTCATTATGATGGGGCGAGCTGCGCTTCGCTTCACTTTTGTGTGTACACTTTCTGCATTTAGGAAGGATGAAGGGTCTAGACCGGCTTGCAGCAGACTAGTGCTTTCAGGAGCGGCTGAGGGGGCGAAGTTTGTTAAGCTTAGAACTACACCTATCTCCTTCAGATGCATCGTGTACCCTATTATACCGTGCTCTATTGGTGTTAGCCCAGTATTTAGGGTGGTTAATGCGGTTGTTGTGGTGGAGGGGAATGTTGAGGTTAGCGGTATGAGCAGTGGGTTGAAACTCTTTAGATATTTGGCAACGAATCCTTTAGCTTGATAATAAGATAAACCGTCTATGAGCAGGAGTATGAGATTCTCAACACCATCCAAACATTCGTCTAGAGACGCTTCAGGAATAGGCATGTGCCTTAAAGATTTGTAGCCAAAGCATCTAAGCACGTTTGAGACGAGGTTTGCCAGACTGTACCCTTCATAATCTGGTTTGATCATCCACTCGTTTAAACGCCTCTCCAGCAATCTACGCTCTATTTCCTCACTTGTGGGCAAAGATCGCAACACCCTCGCCATCTACCCTACAGAACCCGAATCTAACAAACTGAATAATCTCGCCAAGTTTCAGGTTAGCAGCTTCCGCTTCAGCCAGCCCCCTAACCTCCTTCAGACTCTCACGGTTGAACTCGCCGTCTTTGAAGAGCACATCAGGAATCAGCACCCTATATGGTACGTTATCTTCTGTCACCCACTGAAATTTAGGTATTCCTTCCTTGAGTTCTTGGCTGGTGTAGGTTGCTGTGATCTGGTCTTCACCAAC
>JAAOZN010000070.1 GCA_011605775.1 Nitrososphaerota archaeon
GCTGAAAGCTCGGAGCGGCTCTCGATCAAAGCGGGCAGCCTAATTAGAGTCGTGAAGGGGTATGTTAGGGCTGGGTTAGATGGTAAACCGGTGCTGCACGTAGGCCGCAAGGGCTACATCGAGACCCTAATTGAAGACGAGGACTTCATAACTTTGGATGGAGTTAGTCGAGATGTTGCGGATGTAAAGGGCGCTGAACGGAACCTCGTAGTCAAAGGTGTAGTCGACTCTGAACCCAAACATTCGGAGTTCCCAAGGAAAGATGGTTTGGGGAGTGTGACACAGTTCTACCTTAAAGGGAGGGGTGAGCGGAGAGTAAGAGTTGTACTCTGGGACATCAGCCCAGAAGTTTCAAGTAAGATAAGGGTTGGTGAAGGTGTGCTGATAGCTGGCGTGCGCTCCAAGACCCTACCCAACGGAGAAGTCGAGCTACACGGAGATGAAGCGACAACCATTATACCCTACGAGTTAGAAGTAAGCGGAAAGGTCCTTAGACTAGTATCAAAGGGTTCGCCAACCCAAGTAAGCGAAGCAGCAACCATATTGCTGCTCGATAAATCAGGGCAAGCAGTAACGTATCTGGTTAAAGGCGAAGCGCTACAGACGATTACAGAGACACCTTATGATGCGCTAGTTGAGGTAGCTTCGCAGCGACCCGTACTCTCTACAGCCTCGGATATAAAATTGGTAAGGGAGGATGAAAGCACCATACCAAAGACCGCAGACCTACTCGTCAAAGTCAAAGACGTCAAAGGCGGATCTGACAAACTCTTCCTTAAGGTGATAGCCTTAACCAAACCATCGACACAAGACATCTATACGAAAGAGGGGGCTAGCGTAAAGAAAACTGAGTTGATAGTAGGCGACGAAACAGGAGAGATTAGGCTGAATGCTTGGCGAGAGCTCCACGAAAAGCTGCTCAATATAAGCCCAGGTGAGCGGCTCCTACTCAGGGGTGTGGCAAGCCAAGTAGGAAGAGATGGTGCACCCTATCTGACAGTAAGAGCATATAGTGATGTAGAGAAGATCAAGTGATCTTTGAGGCGAACTCCTCCAGGCTTCTTACTACAAATTCGCCCCTCTCTTTCCCGCTTCTATCTAGCAGATACGCCTTTACACCAACCCTCCTAGGGACCTCGAAGTCGAAGACTATGCTGTCTCCTATGTGGTAGAGGTCTGAGGGCTGTAGGTTGAGCTCAGCAAGCACAGTTAGGTAGACTTCTTCATCCTTACCCGCCCTACCGAAGTCAGAGGTTGTGGAGAAGACTCTGGTTATGAAGGGTGCTAGGTTTGTGCATGTGAGTGTTATGTCGATGAAGTCGCGGGTAGCGCTAGTTATTATAATTAATGTAAAGCCCGCTCTACGTAGCTTGTTGAGGGCTGGGAGCGTGTCGGGGTAGAGTTTCAACCTATCTTTGAATCGATGCAGCAGCCGATTAGGCTCCTCCCTTAACCCGAACTTAGTCAACCAATAGCCCAGATCATACCACTCAAGCCTACTAGGACCAACCTTATCATACTCCTCATTAACCAACTTAAGCGCCTCGTCAAAAGATGTGCCCCTGGCGTTAGCTAGAAGTGCGGGGACGCCCTCGAACCAAACAGCATTCACAAAGCTGTAGTCCACAAGGGTGCCGTCTAGATCGAACGATACAACCCTCAAACAAACCGCCCAACCAGTAGCAACCCCCCTTCTTTTAAAAGGTGACTCATCTACCTAGCGCAGATCTCAGCTTCTCCAAGCAGGGTTGGCAGAACCACTCACCAGCCCTGTCACAAGGAGGCTCCCGACTTCACTCGTGGAGAGGAATTGCGACATATTTTTACAAGAGTTTTTCTCTTCCCCTTTTCGGGGACGCCTACGAGAAAGTGTGTGCCTCTGAACCTTCTTGAGCCTACGAAGGCTAAGGAAAGGTTGCTTAGCGAAGCATATCAGAAGTTTTTCAGCGTCGTTAAGGATGGCCCTCGGCTGCGTCGGCGGCGTGAAGTCGAGGGCGGAGCTGCATAAGAAAACATACGCTGTCTTCAGAAGCAGATATAGTGTTGCGTCTCAGCTCATCGTGGAGGCTACGAGCTACGCTTGGAGCGTGAGGAAGACAGTGGATGAAGGCATCAGAAGGTGTGTGGTGAGATTTGACAAACGGCTCTTCAGCTTCAAGCAGACGAAGCGTGGCAACCCCGTTCTCAGCCTTAGAGTAAGTAGTGAACGCATAGGTCTCCCCGTAAGAAAAGACGGCGCATACAGGAGGCTTCAAGAGCATCTCAACGATGGCTGGAAGATAACAAGCATAATTATGAAGCGAGACTTGAGCTTCCTCGCTGTTCTCTCTAAGGACTTTCCAGAACCCGAAGGAAGGGAAAACTGGTTGGGTGTGGACATCAACAGCTCTAAGATCGCTGTATCCATCGTTAGCAAAGATAAGGTGCTTAAACAGACCTATCTGGGGCAAGACGTATCTACTAGGCAAATCCGCTTCGAAGAGAGGAGAGCAAAGCTTCAAAACCACCGTGATAAAGGCTCTAGCAAAGCTGGGCTCAAACTCAAGAAGCTTAGCCGGAAGCAGAAAAACTATGTTAATACGAGAATTTGGCAGATAGCCAACGAAGTAGTCAAACTTGCTAAACGGTTCAACGCCAACATAGCCGTCGAAAAGCTCAGAAACCTTAGAAAGCATAGAGGTGAGTGGAGCAAGAAGAGCCGAAAGAAGGTTAACCGCATACCCTACGCACTCTTTAGGCACGCCTTGAAGTGTGTAGCTGAAAGAGAGGGAACACTCATAAAAGAAGTTGCTCCCAGCTACACGAGCCAAACCTGCCCACGGTGTGGGCACGTAAGCAAAGAGAATTGGAGAGGCTACGTCTACTTCAAATGCGACAGATGCGGCTACGAAGCGGATAGGGATCGCGTAGCCAGCCTCAACATCGCCCTCAAGGCGGCTCCTAAAGTAGGCGTCCCCAAAACCTATTTCTGGAGCCAGATTCCTGAGGGAGGTGCCTCCGTCAGCAGGCACGCCTTGAAGGATGAGGGGTGTGGAGGATGGCATCAAACCACCCCAAGCTTCAAGCCCACAGATTTATCCGTGGGTAGCTGACACAAGACTCGTTTGAGCAGTGCGGTAGCCCTAGGGTGTGCCCAGCTTCGTGCAGAAGAACCTTCCCATACTGCTTTTCAAAGAAGAGCCTACCCTTAGATGTGTATACGTAAATTTCATCTACGCCACTCCAGAAGGCTGGGTCTATTCTCGCCTTAGAAACCACTGCACACCCCTTCACAGCCAACCCAAACACATAGTTCACACCAGCTGTGTAGATGTCTGAAGACGTTAGCAATATGAGGATCCCTTCGCCAAGCCTTAACCCCTCTTCAATAATGGGTTCTGAGCTACGTAGTCATTAATAGACTTACATAGCTCTTGGGATTCAGCAGCTTTAGGCTCCTCTTGAGTTCATTGGAGCCTTCATCAGCCTCTTCCCCTGTCAGGGTGAACCCGCTCCAACCCCTCATCAACTCATCGAAGAGGTTTGGGGTTGGAGGAAGCCCCTCCATCTGAAGGTATAGGTTTATGGCTGCGTTGAGCTGCCTGTCCATCTTCAACCCGCATTTTTCGCATTCAAATATTGCTCCTTTCGGGGCATTGACCATCCCACATCCGGAGCACCTTCTCGTGGAGTTCTTTGGGTTGAGGAGCACAACCTTTGATTTGTAGCTCATGAGTGTTATTATTGTCTTCCAGTCGCTCTTTGAAATGTTCCTATTATGCTCATTTGAGCCGTTGAGCATTCTGTTCTTCCCTAAGTGTTCAAAGCCGTGAGTATAGCCTTTGAACCCCCTCGCTATGAAGGTTGTCAGCTTATGAAAGTAGTCTTTAGCTCTATTCCTTTCACGCTTGGAGTATTTTGCCAAAACTCTTCTAAGCGAGGGCTTCTTTGAAGCCTTCTGCTGTAACCTTTTCCTCTTCAATTCATAAACCCTATGGATGTGGAAGAGTTTTGTCAGGTCTATTCTGATCCATCCTGTGTTTGGGCTGAATCCATCTAGGCTCTTCTCGTTGCAATCCCAAGCTACCTTACCTTCAGCTCCCCCATCTTGTGCTTTGAACCTGAACGTCACTGTCAAGTATTTTTCGCCTAAGATCAGCTCTCCCGGTTCACCCTCTGCTCTGCTGAGGAACCAAGCCTTAGAAATGTCGAATACTAGGTATTCTTCATGTGGCTTTACGCTGACCTTTATCTCCCCATCCTTAAAGGTGTAGAGTGTTTCCTTGACCCTAACGAATCTCCTCTTAACTACTGGTTTCTCTCTGCGCCTTTCTCCTTTAACGTAACTTCTCCTCCAAGACTTTATTATTGAGTATGCCTGTTTGATCGCTGAGTCAACGTAGTGCTTCGAGTAGCCCCAGCCTTCCATCAGCAAATTTCTTAGATAGTGGTTCTTGAAGATGTTGTCTTTTGGGATTATTGGTATGAGCCTTCTCCTCCCCTTCTCGTCGCGCTTTTCAACCCACCTGATCTTAGCCCATATCTCGTCCACAGCTTTTTGAAGCAGCCTTCTATATGCTTCGAGAAACTCGCTTACATAATATCTGTGCCTTATGTTGTATGCCCTAACCTGATACGAGCTTCCTGACACCTTCAACAACCTCCTTATATCTGCGAGACCTCATCCCGTAGAGCTTTCCAGCAAAATGAGACACAATGGTTATCAAGTCTTCGACGAGCTCCCCCTTAGGAGTCTTCTCTTCGCTGTTTATTACTTCTATTTCGGTTTCGAAGGCTTCCCTATACCAGGGTCCCTTGTCTACGAGGAATAGTGGTTTGTTCTCACAGTATTCGAGGATCTGCTTCAGGAATATTTCTGCGTCTAGTGATGATCTTGTGAAGCTTGCTCTGAATGTTAAAACCTCCTTCGTATCAACATCTCTAGCAGCCCAGAGGAACAGGTATATGGGTTCACCCCTACGCTCTATCTTCACCTCATCAACAGCTATAC
>JAAOZN010000071.1 GCA_011605775.1 Nitrososphaerota archaeon
AACCTATCTGGTATACATCCGCACGACTTGGCGACCATACTTGATGAAGAGGGTATCGCTATAAGAGCCGGGCACCACTGCGCTATGCCACTGATGACCAAACTTGGTGTCGCAGCGACCGCCAGAGCGAGCTTCTACATCTATAATAGTGAGAGCGACATAGATGCTCTAGTAGAGGGGCTATATAAAGCGAGGCGCATATTCAAACTATGAGCTCAGAATTCTACCGCGATATGATACTTGACTACTATCGCCACCCCAGAAACTACGGGAGCATAGAAGATGCGCAAATAAAGGTGCAGGAATCTAACCCACTGTGCGGCGACGACATCGAACTCTACATAAAACTAGATGCAGACAAAAAGGTAGAAGATATAAAGTTCAAAGGCAAAGGATGTGCTATAAGCATAGCGTCAGCCTCTCTCATGACGGAACTTTTGAAAGGAAAGAAGCTGGATGAACTTCTCTCATTCTCTAAAAAAGACCTACTCGATGCGCTTGGTATTGAGACTCTTGGCCTTAATCCTGTTAGGATAAAATGCGCACTTCTGCCCTACAAAGCATTAAAGATCGGGATCTATAACCATCTCGGTGAGAAGATTTCTGAGGAAGAGGAACACCTACTCGACTACGAAGCTGATGCTGAGGGGGTTTCATAACATATATTTTCCATACCAGCGCACAGTTCCTAGGAGCTTCTTAAAGAGATGGTGGTGAATATTTCCAAGCGTTGCCCCACGTATCTAGGAACGCTATTTGCTCAAGAGGTTTCCTTGGGGGCGGAGGCGGCTCAACAGCTGCTTTACCGATAAACACTAGAGCGCAGAGCTCCATCTCAGGGGGCGCGTTCAGAATTTCTGATATTTTATCTCTATAGAATGTCCTAACAGCAGCACCAACAGCTCGATGCTCAACTTTAATCTCCTTCCTCGCGAAGCCTCCTGCCCAGACCGAGCCGAGTCCTCGGCTCGTGGCTACGAGCAGCATATTCTCTATAGCTGCACCCATATCGTATGCATTAGTTAGTGTTGGGCTTAGTTCCTCAACTACCTTCCGGTAGACCGCTATTAGAAGATCGGCTTTGAACATGTTAATGATACCATCTACTGTGAACTTTTTAAGTAGATCGTCGAGGTCAGGCTGATCCTTTATGTTGTGCGTTGTTATGTCTCGCCCCGTAGATTTTCTGATCGCCTGCACCATCGTCTCCAGCGCTTCACCACCTACTTTAAGTCTATTCCACGCCGTTCTTGTAATGTTCAACTCGATGTCTATCACCACATCCATTATCTTCTTCTTGACCTCTTTGTCTCGAATGACAACAAATGCCCACTCTTGCCTATTTTGCGCAGATGGCGCCCAGCGAGCAGCCTCTAACACCTCCCTTACCACGTCATCGCCGACAGGCTCTGGGATAAAGGATCTTACACTTCTCCTTTTCATTATGCATTCAAAAACATCCATTCTATCAAACACCTCCGCATACTACACCGACCTTCTATTTGTAAATCTTACGTCTTTAAACCTCTATCCGGTAATAGGGTTGAGGATAAGCTGGTGTAAAGCTTTTAGCAGACCATTTTTCAAACCTTATAGAGTATTCTGCTGATATTCTTCGGAGCCCCTCCAAGACCGCCTGTGATAGATCTTCAGGGCTTAATTCTGCCCTAATATTCATCACAACATCTAATTTTGAACATACTGGCGGTTCAGAATCAAAGATGACGCCTTGACTCAAATCGACTAGGCTAGCCTTACCAGCACCGTCACTTGATGAAAAGAAGAGCTTTAGATGAGCTATGCGTCGCTTCTTCTCTACAATCGTCTTGCCGATCAAACTCAGTAAATGGGAGAGAGGATGCTTCATCGAAATTGGCTTATTAGATGCGAGTGTAAAGGAACCGTTAAACCACCCTAGATCTGCTTCGGCTGCAGCATACATATCATAATCGACATCGACACCACCCTTCCGCTCATACCTTCTATTCAAGATGTAATCACATAGTCTATCTAGGTTATAGCCAGTTTTGGCTGAGATAAACAAACACTCCGGCTCCTCAAAATAAAACCTCTTTAACGCATCAAGCACCTTAGGTTGCTCCGACTGATCTATCAGATCGACTTTGTTAATACATATTAGATCTGCTTCTTGGAGCTGCCAAGCCATGAGAGCTAACTGTCTATCCTTAGAGGCATCTAACCCTGCTACGTTGAGCACCTTCTTCGCATCCACCAACACAACATAAGGTGCTAGATCTAACTTCCCCTTATGATACTCTGTAAGCGGGTTGTAGACGGTCGCTACAAGGTCTGTGCAGCTACCAACAGGTTCTGCAAGAATCAAATCGGGCTTGACTAAGCTCACGAGTTCGTCAACCTTCGTTATAAAATCAGGAAACCTACAGCAGAAGCAGCCATTTTGAACCTCAACAAAAGGAAAACCAGCCCAGCCAACTACCTTACTGTCAACAAGAACATCCCCCTGATCGTTCGTTACAATGGCAACCTTCAAGCTATGCTCAGAAACAAACTTCCTACCTATCGAAACTATTAACGTAGTCTTGCCAGCTCCAAGATATCCACCTATCACAGCCAGCTTAGGCATCTAACTATTCGCCTCACACACTACGACCAATATGGTAATATTTGAACCTTTCGACCCCTCTTATATCAACCTTTGTAGCGATCTCATAACCCTACCATCTACCTAGATTATCTTTTTAGCACAACCTTCCTGTTTGCAACTTGCTTCTCCAGCTAAGGTCTATGGTTGTGTATCAGTAAGGCTACTTGGCGCCGCTCTAGCTGATCAAGAAAACATTTAATAACAGGTTTCGTAAGATAAGGAAATCGATCTACCTATGATTACAGCTCCGCTTGAAGGAATAAAGGTTCTAGATTTCACTCACGAAGTATCTGGACCTCACTGCACAATGCTTCTAGGCGACTTAGGTGCGGAAGTGATTAAGGTAGAGGTCCCTGGGAGAGGGGACAGAGGGAGACACTGGGTCGGAATGCTTGAAACAATCTACATAACAAATAACAGAAACAAGCGCAGCATCGTCCTAGATCTTAGAACTGAAGAAGGGCGAAAGATCGCCGTCGAGCTAGCTAAAAAGGTTGATGTTATAGTGGAGAACTTCGTGCCAGGAACCTTAAAGAAATTTGGATTGGATTACGAGAGCGTCAAAAAAATCAACCCAACCATAATCTACTGCTCTATATCAGGCTATGGGCAAGACGGGCCGTATAGCAGCCGCCCCGCCTGGGATCCAATAATTGAAGCCGAATCTGGGCTGATGTCACTAACCGGAGACCCTGAACCGTGTTTACCTTCAAGGATACCTGCATCTATCATCGATTATGGCGCAGGCGTTTATGCCGCGTTGGCGATAACTTCGGCTCTCTTATATAGAGAGAAGACCGGGAAGGGTCAATTTATCGACGTCTCAATGCTTGACGTTGCATCGTTATGGGCAGGATACTGGATTGCCTACAGCTCCATAACCGGAAAAATACGAGAAAGAATGGGTTCTGCTGCGCCGGTCGGTGCACCATACCAGGTTTTTAAGACAAAGGATTCCTACGTTTTCATAGCGGCATTCGAGGACGAGCACTGGAGGAAATTCTGCCAAGTAATAAAAGCAGAGGAGTTGCTCAGCAACCCCCTCTATACGACGAAGGAGGAGAGATATGCAAATAGGTCAAGCCTAGTAGAAAAACTTAACAGTATACTACAAGGCTGGGAGACTGCAAAGCTTGTAGACGCTTTAGTTGCTGCTGGAGTGCCTTGTGCGCCAGTAAATACCACACTACAAGTGGCAAATCACCCGCAATTAATCCATCGTAATATGATACTTGAGATTCAATACAAAGGGCAGAAAGTAAAGGTGCCAGGCATACCTTTTAAGTTCTCTGAGTGTCAACTAAAGATTAGGCATCTACCCCCAGCGGAGGTCGGTCAGCATACAAAGGAAGTTCTACGTGAATTCGCATTAACACAGTAACCTCTCTTAACCGCTTGAATCGCGCTGTTTTGCTGATCAAAAATATTATGAATAGTTTTTATGCGACTAGATTCTTTCGATAAATATGTTGCCCAGATAGATGTCGTTTCTATCGATTTTTAAGCGTAGTTCTTTGGGCGCATAGCCTGCGTATGCGATTCTTAAACTGTATGTTGTGTCAGAGTCCAAGCCATCAAATTCGAAGCCGCCGAACGAGTCTGTGAATACCGTTTTATTTACACCCGTTCTCTCGTTTATAAGAGTTACCTCAACACCCTCAGCACATTCATCCGTATCTTTACAAACAATGTTTCCGGCTATGAAGTATTTAGTTATTCTGTAAAGATTCATGTAATAGACATTTGGCTTTGTATCGTACTCTGGATGGTAGGGTTCAGCCAACCCTCCCTTTACTATTTTACTTACTTCACTTTGATCATCCTCTAAATCGCCGAAGATCATAGCCCCGCTTGGGCAGGCTTGAACACATCTAGGGGTTTTACCGCTTTCAATACGGTGAACACAGAAGGTGCACTTCTGCGGGATACCCTTTTCGTCGTTCCAGCTCACTACATGATAGGGACAACCCTCTACAATTTCTCTTTGACCAGCTGCTCTTTGAGGGTCTATAACCACTACTCCATCGGCTCTAACATATACTGCGTTGTTTCTAGCCACTTTCGCGCAGGGAGGATCGCCACACTGCATGCAGAGGATCGGCATATAGGCGACCTTTACATGAGGGAACTTCCCTCTTTCTCTTTTCATCAACCTTATCAACGTTTGATCCAGTTTCTTTATGCCCACCGAGTAGGGTGGATAATCATTATCCCAGAATTCGTCTTTGCAAGCGATAAAACATGAGTAGCAGGCTATGCACTTATCTATGTCGATAACCATCGCCCATCTTGCCATTCTTTCACCCCCACTTTGATACCTCTACCATACATGAGTTTGGTGCCATTCCGCTAGCGTTTTTAGACATTAAACGGGCTGGCGTCAGTATATTGATGCACCCTCCACGATCAGGAGATTCTCCAGGCTCGCCAAGAGGATCATATATAGCGCTCGCCTCATAGGAATGTACGACTCCTGGCCGTATTCTTTCTGTGACTTCGGCTATGCAGATAACAGCTCCCCTATCGTTGTACACTTTAACCAAGTCGCCGTCAACTATCCCTCTTTTACTCGCATCCTCCGGGTTTATTCTGAGTATCCAGTAGTAGTACCCATCTTTACCCTTACGCCTATGGTCAGGGATGTCATTAATCCAGCTCTCTTTACCATCATACTGTGTGAAGAAGGTATAACGTGGGTGTGGCGATACCAATTGAAGTGGATATTTTTGTGCAGCAGGGCTTTCAGGCCCCTCCCACGACGGTATATACTTCGGTATAGGCGGTCTCTCGGGGTCTGATGGATCAAACCTTTTCAAGGTGGTTGATTCGAATTCCAGTAACCCGGATGGTGTTCCAAGGCCGCATCCGTCTGGAATACCCATGATTCTACCTCCTGTAAGCCCTGTATCTGGTGTGTCCCTTTTTCTCGCTTCGGCGAACCATCTCAAAGCCGGTGTTGGTTTGTATGGCTTAGGTAGTGGAACAACGAAGTACCCCTTTTTCTTAAACTCTTCCCAAGTAAGATATTTCGATAGATCTGTAACCTCGAACAGTCTCTTCACCCAATCAAGTTCTGTCATTCCGTTTTCCGTATATTTCTCATAGAACCCTAACCTTTTTGCAACAGTTGCGAATATCTGGTAATCGGATTTCGATTCACCGAGAGGCTCTATACACTTCATCTGGAAAACTATTATCCGGTGGTTTGTTGAATCGGATAGGTGTGGTGTGTATCCGCCTGATGAAGCCCATTCTCCGATATCCCATCTTTCAAAGTTTGTGCACGCAGGTAGTATTAGATCGGCAAATTTAGCTTCACCTTCGAACCAGATCGCTTGGTTGACGACGAACTCAAGTTTTGGGCTTCTGTACATTCTAACCCATCTATTGGTCTCGGTCATTGTGGAGATGTAGGCCGTACCATATCTCCAGAACATCTTAGCTGTGGGAAAGCCGTCTTCAGGATATTTGTACTCTCTGAACTGCGCCTCAGGATACGCGCCTGCAAAACCCTTTCCCCTCCACCTCACTGGTGGATTCAAAATAGCTTCAGGTAAGAGGAGCCTCAAAATGTGCTGCCCTTGAGGCTCATTTACGGTCCATCTGACAGGCATCTTAGTGACTCCTCTAGATAGTAGGATGGCTCCGGCTGTGTTAGTTGCGTCCCCTGAGATGCCTCCTTCAGCGTAGCCTGGGAAGTAGAATTGCGCGTTATATGGTACTCCAGCTGTTGTACCCCATATATTCCTTCCAGGCTTGCCTAAGCCCTGCATAGCGGCTAAAAGAACCATCATCCTAGCCCATTCGTGGCCGTAGGCAGCTCTGCAGGCGCCTCCCATTCCACCTCGTCCTATAGCAAGCATAGTCTTCTTCCTCGCCCATTCTCTTGCCAGCGCCCTTATCTCTCTAGCGGGTACGTCGCATTTCTCTTCAGCCCACTCAGGGGTCTTTGGTACTCCGTCATCTTTACCTAAAACATAGTCCCGCCATTTTTCGAAGCCTAAAGTTCTTTTTTCAATATAATCCTTGTCATATGTATCTTCTTTGATCCACGTGTAAGCGATAGCTAAAGCCAAGGCTGTGTCTGTTCCAACCTTTGGAGCGAGCCATTTATCGGCGAAGTTCATCGCGGTCCAATTGAAGAAGGGGTCGATAAAGATCATCCTTACACCAAGTTCCTTTAACCAGAACCTCCAAGGCACAGATTCGTTACCCGCGTATGTACCTAGCGTTGCGTGTGGATCGCAAGACCAGAAGACAAGAAGCTCACAGTGCTTTAGGCCGTCTTCAAGAAGGTCGTATTGCTCTGGGATTCCCAGCCTCCACGAGAAACCCCAGTGGTGCATCGCACCCCAGAACCAACCCTCCCAGCTGTCTGGGTTATGATCCACATATGTGGCTCCTAGCATAGCCATGAATCTGTGGTAAGCGCTGAACCTATATCCCACATTTCCCCAGCTATGATGTGAAGACGGTGTTGTGATTATCGCTGGGGCGCCATAGTTTCTAATGATACGTTCAATTTCTGATGATAGGATATCAAGAGCCTCTTCCCAACTTATTCGCTCGTATGCTGATTTGCCTCTGTTTTCTGGGTTCCTCGAACCGTTTGGGTTAAAGTCTACTCTTTTAAGTGGGTAAAGAATCCTATTGGGAGCATATACTCTGGCTCTTGTTGATAAGGTCCAAGATGCGACCAACGCTTTTCTTGGAGGTGAGAATTTCCGCCCTCTTGCTTCAATAACCCACGATTCCGCATCATCTTGGCTCAATTCAAGCGGTTCAACGCGTACTATCTTACCATCTTCTACATACACGAAGACAGGTCCGCCTTTCGTACAATTGGTATACCGCACCACTTTTTCAGCCATAAATACGAGCACCTGTCTTCTTAATGCTCAACTCCCTTAAAAGTTTATTGTGATTCTTTTGTCGAATTTGTACTTCAGTTAGCTGGCTACATCAGTTGTCAAGAGAAATATCCAATAAGATAAGAGCCTCTTTAGACCATACTTATAATAACAATTGTTTCGTTGAAAAGTTGATAATGGTTTAAGTCTTCACTACAGCTGCGAAGCCTTTTTCTCTCATGCATCTTGCCCTATCTTCAGCCGCTTTAGTGGCCCAGAGGAATACGTTTCGCTTCTTAGCCCAATCATAGGCTACGTAGAATCTGTCGTCATCCTTTACGCATTCAACTATAAGATCAGCGATGCCTTCGAATTCCCCTCGATCCGTGATAAATTGATGCGATTGCTCCCATAGTTTGTATGCTATCTTCTCATAACTTGCTTGGATGCCGCTTTCGGCGAGAGTCTTCATCTTGTCCTCTATACTTTCAGCTACCACAACTAAGCAGTTCTTCTTTCTCTTCCAGTCTACCGCAACATAACCGTGCTCGTTGGATTTAAGGGATGGGGCGAGCTTCTCCATCATCGATCTGTATTGTGAGATGTCGGTTGCAGAGGGTGATGTGATCTCGTATCCGCTTAAGGGCATCTCTTTCGCATCAAAAGTGATGAGCTCTTCCTCCGGTTTAAAGAGGTCAACCTCTCCTTCACGTGGTATAAAGATCACTGCTCAACACCTACCTTTATGTCTCACCACATACCCTATTTAATAGTTTTTCGCTTGACGGGTATATGGGGATAGAGGCTTTAACCAGCACCGCAAATCTGATACTCATCGACGCAGACTGGTAGATCTTCTCTTTCGAGGATTAGGCTACCATCCTCTTTTTCCTTTAGCTTTATAGGCGGTTTTCGTGAAGCCAGCTTATCGATCATACCTTTTATCCTCTCTATATACATCTTTTCTAACTCAGGATCTGTTTTCACGACCCTCTTGGCGACTCTGTCGCAGTAATCACAGCCTACGCAGGCGATTAAGCAAGGTGGATCGTTCTTTACAAAGAATTCATACCACCCATCCAGCGAACGGTTGTTGATAGATATCTTAAGTGGAGGGAGGGGCCTAGCGCTTGGGTCGAACATATCCTTGGAGAAGTGCAGATAGGAGTTATCGATCAAAGCGTAGATATCTCCTTCATACTTACCGGAGAGGTAAGCTTCGATGAGCCTCAGAAGGATTTTGGCTGGTAGGCCTCTACCAGCGATCTTGATGTAATCGATACCGATTTCTGTGTAATACCTTACGTCCTCAGGTCTAAACCACGGTGCCCTTATGATCTCCTTATGGTTGGTCAGTCTTTCAAGGGTGCATCTCATGAATGGGTAGGGCAGATACGAGAAGCCAACCTTATCTTCAACCACATACTGAGAGACGTGAGCGTTTATTGTGTCGTGGTAGGTCTTCATAGGGCATTTGAGCAAACCACCGTTATTAGCTATCACCTCAAGATCTGCTCTAATCTCTCTCCTTATTAGCTTGAGTAGCTTAAAGCAGCGGTTAATATCTTCATTCAACGTAAGCCTATCTGCTCCGAGTCTCTCATACATTAAAGCCCGCTCTAAAGAGTCTATGTAGCAGATGGAGGACGCATTGATCTTGAACTCGGGGTAGTTCTTAGCCACGTACTCGATAAGATAGGGTATCGCGATTATGAGAGTATCAACCTTCATGCTTGAAAGACTATTTAGGAGGTCGTCGAGGCTCTTATGACCCCACTCCGTATACTCTACAAGGTTCATGCATACCGAGTTCAGGGTGAAGGCGAACTCCATTTCATATGAGTGGGCTTGTTCAACGTGTTTTGCAAACCTCTCTTCATTAACCTTCGGGAGGATTGTTGAAGCCCTACCAGTGCCAAAGGCTGTCTTGAACGAGCCGTAGATTTCGTGGACGCGTGCGTTCAAATCCTTATACTTCCTATTCAGCTTGTCGACTTCGTCCAAGAAGTAGTCTTCGAAGGTAGTTGGTACGCAGAGCTTTGTCATCGGTTCTCCCAAAGACTCTGAACACCTATTCTTTATATTACTACGCCCCCTTAATTAGTTTGCCCTATCGAAAATTGGTTACTGGATGATTTTATAGGGTAAGGATACCTCACCTCTTAAAAAATCAACTACGCATTAAATGTCAAAAGTAAAAAGGGGAAGAGGGTTTAGGTTGTAGCGCCTATGAGAACCCTACAGGGGACGACCATATGTCTCTTCTCTTCTGCATCAGCTCCTTGACCACACATTCATCACAGAATAGCTTGAAGGCGTAGCCTTCAAGCTCAAGCGGGGCTTGGCAGTAGCCGTAGCCGTAGATGCATCTGTGGTTCTTCTTTTCATCCGAGAGCATCTATACCTGTCGCCTTGTAGACCTTACAGAGGAGACCTCTATTGGTCCAGTTGCCGCACTCCCTGTCGAGTGTTTCGGGTTCATCGAGGGTCAGAACGTTCGCGTTGGAGATGAAGACGCCGTGAAGATACGGCTCTTCTCCGGGCATTTCGGGGAACCACCAGCTTGCCTCGCAGTTCACCACTCTCGGGTGAATGGCGGTCGTTAACCTAGCCCTCTGTCTTATCCTTCCTCTAGGTGTCTCAATCCAGACCCAGTCCCCGTCAGCTATACCGAGCTCACGCGCCGTTTCTGGGTGTATCTCCACAAGCGGCCACGGGTGCTGCTCTCTCATACCGTAGCCCCAGTGCCTATGCTCCGAGTGGAACTGCGGCCTAAACCTCCCTCCGGTGGTCAGTATCAGTGGGTATTCCCTTGCGAGTGTAGGTTTGCTTACGGGGCTCTCAACCGGCTCCTCATATTTTGGTAATGGATCTAGACCGAGTAGCTCAAAGGTGTAGTTGTAGATTTGGGCACGCTTACTGACGGTAGCGAAGCCGAATGGCTTACCGGTCTTGGGGTTTATCTGCTCGTACTGCTTTTCAATAGGTGTGTAGATTATACATTTCTTCACCGCTTCCTCGAATGTCATACCTATAGATGACAACCTGTAGTCGATCACTTCACGATAATCCTTCCAGGGGAAGTATTCGCCCCACCCGAACCTTTCAGCTAGTCCTTTGAAGAAGTCGTATTCATTCTTCCGCTCACCGAGCGGCTTAACCGCAGCATCCCAGACCGCTACAGCCGAGTGGAAGTCTTCGAAGGTGCCACAGTAAGGCCTTTCGAACATCTTAGACTGCATCGGCAGAACATAGTCTGCTAGCTGCGCTGTTGGTGTCATCCAGTATTCAAGCACAACGTGAAGTTCCAATCCAGGGTGTTTAAGGGCTTTATAGACGAGCTTTGTGTTGGCTGCGTAGACGAGCGGGTTACCTCCGAAGGTTATCAGACCCTTGATCGGGTAAGGTTTCCCAGTTATTATGGCGCGCCAGAGG
>JAAOZN010000072.1 GCA_011605775.1 Nitrososphaerota archaeon
GTTAGGGAGCGTGGCTGGGAGATAGCGCTCTAAACATACGCAACTTCCTAAAGGTCATCAGCTATAATATATCAAATAACCAGTCTAACCACCATAAAGAAGACGGTGAACCAGCTTTAATGGGGAAAACATTAATATTTCAATCTCGCAACCGATTGTTATGCCAGTATCGTCGGCTGAGCGTGGTATGCTTGAGCAGATCTTTGATGACGTTTTAACCGATTCCACACTGAAGACAGCGCTAACGGTAGCCCATAAGATGGTTGGACAAGGTATTATCGACAAAGAAGACGTAAGGTCTTTTATAGTTGGTTTCCTCTCAGGCGCTTTTCTAACCGAAGGTAGTAGGTTGGCGACCACTCCTGAGAAGCTGGTAGAGATCGCCGACGAATGCGCTAACATACTTCTAAGGCGTGCTTGGGAGATAAGAGACCGCATACTCGATATCGAGTGAAAAACCTTGCCTAGTTGGGATATCCACGAGAAGTGGGCGAGGAAGATGGGCTTAAGCGATGAAGTAGTATCGTGGATAAACCGATTCATCGATGATCAAAAGCACCACGATGTAGGCCGTGGGAAGAGCAAAGCGATACGAGACATCGTGAAGAACTTCGCAAGAATGTATGGTGGGGAAGAAGCAGTATTTGCTCTCGAGCTACACCACATACTAGACTACATCTGTAGTAGAATGGATCCTAGAAGGGTTACGAAGGAAGAAGCATTCGCTATAATAGCCCAAGAAACGAGAGGATTTCCATTACACCAGAGAATGGAGATTATGAGAGAACTTAGAGGAGTTATGAGAGAGGCATCTAAAACCGCGGCGAGGGTACCAAGGAACATAATCATCAACGACCTCAACAAGTTTATGGAAAGGCAGGAGATCAGCGATAAGGTAAAGTGCTTCGTAGTTGAAAACCTTCACGAGATATTAGAAGATCTCTCCACCTATTGTGGAGGTGGAGATTCCGCTTAGGGTTTAGGTATACAAAAATGGGTTGAGGGGAGAACGGTGGCTCTTCACCTTATCTCAGCGCTCGTAGAAGTTTATGTCGAATCCGGCTGTCTCAACAACAGTCCCTGAAACAACATTCCTCTCCTTACCCGCTACGTCGATGTAAACGTGGTAATAGATCGCCCTCCCCGCTGGAACAGTAGGTTTGTCGTCGAGAAGCTCCACACTCTCCGTCTTCGTAACCTGATAAGGCTCCTTCTCAACATATGTTTCCGCTCTCTTCTATCTTAGCAAGTTGTAACTCAGAGTCGTTTTGAATATTATGCTTAAGTTTAAAATAGTAGTGAACTCTCATTATTTCACCCCCTTGCGATAATATTCTATCAGCCTTTTGACTATGTCATCGTATGTCTCGTTCTTTTTGCCTAACTCTTCAAGCATCTTTTTGGTTTGTTGTTTCAGTTTAATAGTCGTTGTACCCTTAGTGGACATCGGATAATATACTCCGTATACTTGGTATATAAACCTTATTCACATCAAAGATCGTACTAGTATACGCAAACCTATCTTACCCCTCTCTTAGCTTTTGTATACCTAAACCAACGCAGGATGTAGAGATTGCTGAAGAGTATGCTAAGCGGCTGTCTTTCTTATGAGTATCCTACCTGATGGCAGCACCGTCTGAACATCCCATCCTTCAGCAAGGTAGTGCTCAAGCTCATCTTCGCTAATAATCTTCTTCGGGTCGCTGTCTACTGATCTTAGCTTCTTTATCTCGTTTTGGATTGCTTCTATTTCCTCTTCAGATGTAGGATCTCTTCCAAGCTTTTTCTGTTTTTCAACTCTGACCTTCATCGGGTCTATCCCGAACGATACGGCTAACCTCCTCAGGACTTCGAGTACCGTGCTCTTTTTGAGCTCTTCGATATCCTCCGCCCGTGATAGGGTTAAGTAGGGTTCGGCCTTCCGCCACTCTTCAACGAGTTGAGGTTCGGTTGGTCTGAAGTAGTTTACATCAAGACCTGTAACTTGTCCCATCCAAAGGCTTATCACGGTCCTTGAGACACCAGCTCTCTCGAGCTGCGTCCTATAGAACTTCCTGAGGGAGTGTAGGTGGAGCTGATACCCTAAGCCGCTGCTATCTCGCATATCAAGCCCGACCTTTTTCAGCGCTACGTACCAATATTGCTGAGCGTGTGTCTTCCGAAGCGGTTTTGAAGCGTCCCCACGTCTGGGCCAGAGCCAGGCTGTTGGAGGCTCAACCATAAGCCTACTCCCAAGGTAAGCCTTTAAGGTCTCGACACACTCTTTTGTTAAGTAAACCCTTCTTAGGACCCCGCTTTTGGCGGTTCTAACATCAACATAAGGAGGATCGTCATCTAGCTGCAGATCTCCAAGCCTCAGCTGTAAGCATTCACCAATCCTCATGCCGGTTGACGCAAGCATAAGGAACAGAGCCCTATTCCTCGCCCCAACAACGGCAAGTATCCTTCTAAGTTCATCAACCGTCGGAGCCCTATCTATCTTAACGATTCGGTTAACTGGTAGAGGGACCCTGTATCTGATAAGCTCAGACTTTACATCCGCTCCAGCCATCCTCAACATTCTTAGAAGCAGCGAAAGGTAAAATCGAACGCTCTTAGGCGCTAAACCTTCTTCCTGAAGTGAACGCACAAACCTACGCAAAAGATCGTACACATCGATCCTCCCGCTTATAATACCAGCGAACGTTTCGTCAGCTTTAACACCGCTCACAGATTCCAAAACTCGCAACGCTTTCCTAACAGCGTAACTCCTCCTCTCCCCACTCGATGAGACAACTTCGATTATTGAACCTAAATCCATATAACCGTCCACCACCTTAGCCATCATCGGCTCATAGGGTACAATCCACGACCTAATAAGCTTAGCTGAGCACCGGCGGGCCCGTAGCTCAGCATGGACAGAGCATCGGCCCTCTATTCGCCGAAGAGAGGTCAGCCGGGGGTCGCGAGTTCAAATCTCGCCGGGCCCGCCACTCTTATGTGCATCTGTTTAGGGTTTGTAGATTATTATGCCTGTGTTATCTAATGTGTGTAGCCCGACTTTTTCAGCCTCCTTTTTGAAGTCTTTCGATGCGAGCTTCTTTAGGAATAGTTTGAGTAGGGGCTTTCTGAGCCTCCTTTCCTCTACAACGAAGTCGAAGTGTTCTTGCGTTACAGGTATGAAGTCCAAGCCATATTTTTGAGCGGCATACTTTACTCCGAAGCCCGCATCAGCCTTCCCTTCTGCTACAGCCTTAGCGACTTCAGCGTGCGTATGGACTTCAACCGAATACCCCTTTATCCTCTTCACCACTTCATTGAACTTCAGCCCCCTCTTCTCAACAGCTTTCCTCAGAAGCATGTCTTGAAGAGCCCTTGTACCGGAGCCAAGCGTTCGGTTTACCATCCTCACATCTCGCCTCAGCAGATCCTGAATATCTTGGATATTCTTGGGATTACCTTTGGCTACTATGAGCCCGATCTCCCTAAGGTAGCCTCTTATTAGGGCGGCTCTGTCCGCTATCCAATATCTGCGCAGGAAGGGCGTGTTGTATTCCCCACTTTCTTCATCAAGCAGATGTATACCAGCAACATCAGCTTCGCCAAGCATTATCGCACTCAACCCACCCGAAGAGCCTACTCTTACGATCTCATATGTGAAACTCCTCTCCCTCCTCATCAACCCAACCAAAATTTCCAAGCCTACGCAATCACTTCCGATGATCGTAAACTCCGGTAGCTCTAAGGTTCTGCGGATAACTCCTTTACGCTCTGCTTCGGCTGGAGCACCCTCTACGCTCCCTCTGACCTTCTTCTCTAACTCATAGTATTCGTTTAAGAGGTTTAAACCCGCCCCGGTTAGACGGGCTCCGCCGCCGAATTCACCGCCTTTTCTAGCCTCCACAATTGGTTCGCCAAGAACCCTCTTCATATTATCAACAAGGTTCCAAGCGTGCGCATAAGATACACCAACAGCCTTCGACGCAGCCATAAACGAGCCTAGCTTCTGAATACCATCCAGTATCTTGGCTTCATAAGAACCTATCACGCGCTTACCATCCACCTCAAGCCACACTTCAAAGCGGGGAGTAAAGCGGCTCATCACCTTATTGAGGCACGATATACTTATAAGTATATTGCAGCCGATATATCCAGACAGATATAACGTTGCAAAACAAAATTTGGGTAATGGTAGTAGCGGCTATTTTGACTGCATCCATAGTTTTCTCCACCACAAACCCAACTTCAACAACCCGTTCAAGACTTGTTATAGCGACAACAACAAGTACAGTAGATAGTGGTCTTCTAGATTATCTTAAGCCATATTTTGATAAGCGGTTTGATGCAGATATGACTTGGCTCTATCTAGGCACAGGCCAAGCAATAGCTGTAGCATCAAGAGGGGATGCTGACATACTCCTCGTGCACGACAGAGAGAAGGAGGACGCGTTTTTAGCTTCTGGAAACGGTACCCACCGCGCCACAGTAATGTATAACGATTTTGTGATCATCGGACCTGCGAACGATCCAGCCAACATAAGAGGAGCTGGCGGGGCTGTAGAAGCCTTCAAGAGGATAGCGGAAGCTGGTGGATCAGGTAAGACGCTCTTTGTCTCAAGGGGAGATAACTCTGGCACCCACGCCCTAGAGATGAAGATCTGGTCTGCAGCAGGCCTAGACCCCAGAGAAAGAGGGTGGTATATGGAGGCTGGACAAGGAATGAGTTCAACCATACGCATAAGCAGCGAGAAGCAAGCCTACACGCTCAGCGACCGGGGCACTTGGGTTAAGCTGAAGAGCGCTTTAGGCGAGGCGCTTAGACTTCAGATACTTTTCGAGGGCGATAAGATGCTACTCAACCCCTATGGGCTAATCCTTCTGAACCCGGTGAAGTATCCGAAGATTAACTCGGAGCTCGCTGAAAAGTTCTTCCTATTTATGGTGTCGAAAGAGGGGCAGAGGCTGATTGAGAGCTATAGGGTTGCGGGTGAGCAGATCTTCTTCCCAGCCTTCGGTAAAGCAGAAGATATCGGGCTACCGTCAGAGGAGGAAGAGGTTCGCTACTGGATCAAGAGGCTTTTTGAGAACGGTCTGGAGCCACCACCGTGGGTAAAGCAGAGGTAGAAAAGAAAGGAGGTGCCAACCATTTGGCTGGTTGGGAAGAGGTCTTCTACGGGCTGGTGAAGGCGGTTGAACTCATATTCTCAGGCGACCCAGATGTAGTCCAAATAACAATACTTTCCCTAAGGGTCTCAGGTCTAGCGACACTGATGGGTGGGGCGCTCGGAATACCACTAGGCGCTTTAGTCGCGCTCAGAACCTTTAGGGGTAAGACACTTGTCGTAAGCGTGATAAACACGCTTATGGGGCTGCCGCCTGTCCTGGTTGGGCTCGTCTACTATATCCTACTTTCAAGCACAGGCCCCCTAGGTTTCCTAAGGCTACTCTACACACCCGAAGCCATGATTCTTGCTCAACTAACGATGGTCCTACCGATAGCTGCTGGTGTAACGATATCTTCGGTCTCAACCATAGACCCCAAGCTAAGGGAGGTAGCGGTATCACTTGGAGCAAATCCGCTACAGGAAACGGCGATACTCCTGTGGGAGGCTAGGGTAGGTCTGCTCACAGCCCTTGTGGTTGGTTTTGGTGCCGCTATCTCCGAGGTAGGTGCGATCATGATAGTGGGTGGAAATCTGCTCGGCTACACAAGAGCCTTAACCACGGCGATAGTCCTCTTAACGAACCAAGGTGAATTTGTGGAGGCTATAGCGCTTGGGATAATACTCTTAACCCTAGCGTTCTTGGTCAACGCCATCCTAACCCTCCTTCAAATGAGGAGCAGATCAAGCCTATTCGCACAGATATACACCAGAGAACCTCGGCTCAAATGGTGAAGTAAGTTGAGTCTTTTGGAGGTGGTGAACGTCTATAAACTCTTTGGTGGTCGACAGGTATTGAAAAATATCTGCTTGGATGTTAGGAGGGGCGAGATACTTTCGATTATAGGGCCGAGCGGCGCAGGTAAGACTACACTACTCAAACTGATGAATCTGCTTCTCCACCCAGATAGGGGTAAGATCTTCTTCGACGGCGTTGATACGGATGTTGATGAGAAGCGGAGGAGGCTCTTAAGGAGGGAGATGGGTATGGTCTTCCAACATCCAGCCCTCTTCGACACCACCGTATTCAACAACGTCGCTCTAGGTTTGAGGATAAGGAGCTACCCCGCTGAAGAGATTAGGAAGAGGGTTGATGATGCGCTAAGTTACGTTGGGCTTAGAGGCTTCGCAAAAAGAAAGGCTTCCTCGCTTTCAGCGGGTGAGGCTCAGCGCGTCTCCTTAGCGAGGGCACTGGTGTTAGAGCCAAAGTTGCTCCTTTTAGATGAACCAACAGCCAACTTAGATCCGGCAAATGTGCTGCAGATCGAGGAAACCGTTAGGAGAGTAAACTTAGAGAAGGGGGTTACGGTGGTCATCGCTACACATAATCTGCTTCAGGCGAAGCGGCTATCTGATAGAGTTGCTTTTCTTTGGATGGGGGAGTTGGTTGAAGTCGGGGAAACTAGAGAGGTCTTTGAGAACCCGAGGAGTGAGAGGACAGCGCTCTATCTCAGCGGGAAGGTGGTCTATTAGTTTCATAAACACTTTTATAGTTTGTTTAACGTAAATCATGTTAAGAGCTGAGAAAAATGGTTGAAGAAAAACCTGTAGCAGCGTTTACTCTTTCACTCATCGGCTTAGCCCTTCAAGTGGTTGGAGTGATATTTCTCGCATCTATCTTCGCTTATCCACGCAACCCCACGTGGGGATGGTCTGGTATGATGATGCCTTGGATGATGTGGGGCTGGTGGTCTGTTGCACCCTTTTGGTATGCTGTTTTAACGGTTCTTTCGGCTATAGTCATAGTTCTCGGCGCAGTAGGGGTTCTGTGGATGAACACAGCAGATCCGGGGCGTGTTAGAGAGGGTGCTACCTTCGTGTTGATCGCTTCTATAATCGCATTCCCAACAATGTTCGGCTTCGTAATAGGCTCGCTACTTATGTTCATCGGAGGGCTCTTAGGATTAACTTGGCGCCCCTAAAGGATGTTGCTGTAGAATGCGATCAACAACTTTGATAATCTTGCTTTCCGTTGTTGCGCTTACATCTACCTTAGCCCTCATTATACCACTGTCTCCTATGCAAGCACCATATACAACACCGATTTGGCATCCGATGATGCGGGGGATGATGAATTCTTACCTTGGCGGTAGCCCCATCTCACATGAGAGAGCTGTCGAGATCGCTGAAGCTTACTTAAGATCACTAAACAACCCAGATTTCACAATAGGTGAGTTTGAGGAATATTCTAACAACTTCTATCTTTCTATAGTTGAGAAGAGCAGCGGTATAGGCGCAATCGAGCTCATAATAGACAGGTATAGTGGCGTCATCCACCCCGAGCCACAGAGCATGATGTGGAACACAAAATACGGGATGATGGCTAGACTAAGTGGTGAGCAGAGGGTAACAGAAGCAGAGGCTATTAAGATCGCAAAAGAGTTTCTAAAAGCCACCTATCCAAACACTGAGGTTAGTGAAGTTGTAGCATACTACGGATACTACACCTTGATGACTACCTCAAATGGTGAGCATTATGGTATGCTGAGTGTAAACGGTTACTCGGGCGCGGTATGGTACCATATGTGGCACGGCCCCTTTATCTCAGAAGTTGAGCTACCATAATATATGGCTCAATATGGCAAAAATAGGTAACTAGGCAATCATATATTTAGCTTGCGACTTCCATATATAGTAGCTGGTAGAACCCTGGGATGATGGCTATGGTCTCCTCTAAGACGCTTGTCGCTGGTGTAATAGTCGCTATTCTGGTGGTTGCAGTAGGAGGCTATGTTACGCTTTCACAAACTTCTCAGCCAACTACAGTTACAACTACTCAACCACATACAACAACCACTACAATAACAACCACCGCAACAGCCACCACCCCAGCAACAAAGAAGATTTCGATAGCTGGTGCTGGGGCTACGTTCCCCTATCCGCTGATATCAACGATGGTGGTTGAATACAACAAGATCAGACCAGAGGTGCAGATAAGTTACCAATCTATCGGAAGCGGCGGAGGGATAAGGCAGCACACCGAGAAGACTGTCGACTTCGGCGCCTCAGACGCTCCTCTTAACGAGAAGCAAAGAGAAGCCGCACCAAACACCCTCCACATACCGATCACGATAGGCTCTGTAGTTGTAGCATACAACCTACCGGGCTTCACAAAAGGATTAAAGCTAACGGGCGAAGTGGTAGCAGACATATTCCTAGGGAAGATCACTAAGTGGAACGACCCAGCCATACAGACCCTCAACCCCGATCTAAACCTACCCAACAAAGACATCCTTGTTGCGCATAGATCAGATGGCTCAGGCACAACCTTCGTATTCACAGGATACTTAAGTATCGTAAGCGAGGAGTGGAAGACCAGAGTTGGACAAGGCACGGCTGTTCAGTGGCCCACAGGGTTGGGTGCCGCTGGGAACGAAGGTGTAGCGGCTGTGATACGAGGCACCGAATACACAATCGGCTATGTTGAGTTAGCCTACGCCCTCCAGAACAAGATGAGCTACGCCTACCTAAAAAATAGAGAGGGGAGGTTCATAGAACCCTCCCTTGAAACCACAGCAGCCGCCGCAGCAGCAGTAGCACCAACCCTACCAAAAGGAGACGAAAGCTGGTACCACGTGAAGCTATTGAACGCTCCAGGCGCAGACTCCTACCCTATCGCGAGCTTCAGCTACCTCCTAGTCTATAAAGAACTCACGACCATACCTACGATGACTAAGGAAAAAGCTCAAGCACTCTTGGAGTTCCTATGGTGGGCTACACATGAGGGGCAAAAGTATGCACCAGCCCTACAATACGTACCACTACCACAGGAAGTAATCGCCATAAACGAAGCAACAATAAAGATGATAACATACAACGGAGAGCCTCTGTTAAAGTAGAGGCTCCCTCCCCCGTGATTTTTGGTGTCTAGAGTTGAAGAAGAAAATACTGTTTGTTTGTGTGGAGAATGCTGGGCGAAGCCAGATGGCTGAAGCCTTCGCTAGAAAATATGGCGGCAACGAGGTCGAGGTTTGCAGCGCTGGAACAATGCCAGCATCTTCGGTGCACCCTGAGGTGATTGAGGTTATGAAGGAGAAGGGGTTCGATCTATCGGGCAAGAAGCCTCAGACGCTCGACTTGAAGATGTTGGAGGCAGCGGATATAGTGATAACTATGGGGTGTAGCGTAGAAGGATTATGCCCAGCCCACCTAATTAGAAACATCGTCGATTGGAAGCTCGAAGACCCTAAAGGGAAGCCGATAGAGAAGGTTAGGGAGATCAGGGACGAAGTGGAGAAAAAGGTCTTGAAGCTGCTAGAGCAGATAAAACGCGGGAAGTTGACACATTAAAAATCCTATTAAATCGATGCCTCTGCAACCCTCATACAATACAATGCGTACGCATCCTCCCTACTCAAGCAGCCCTTACATATACAATTCTGCGAAACGAGTAGCCTGTCGCAGATGCTTGAGTATTCGCAGGCGCTACAGCCAGCATTAGAGCCACAGATGAAGCATTTTACCGCATACACTATAGGCTCCTTGAGCGTCTGTGAGAGGAGTGTAGCGAGCTGGTATAGGTCTGTTTGCGGTATTGTTCTGAAGACACGCTTCTGCCTATCATACTCCAACCTAACATCTCGCATCAGCTTTCTGAAGACATCCTCCCCCACTCTGGGCAGATGAAACGGTTCGCCTAACAGTATCTCCAATCTAAACCCCCTATTTGCTGAATCTGGACATCTCCTTATTTAAGACCCTCAACTCAGACTCATCGTAGGTAAAGCCCCTAAGTATGCGCTGCACCTCCACCTTGTCCAAAAGGCTCAGCAGCCGCGCCAAGTAAGGTAGGTACACAACCAAGGCTTCTGTAGAGGATGTGTGCAGAAGATTACCGAGCTTACGCCCTATCGAGCGCAGCACACGCGCATCGTTCCAGATCCTCAACTGAACGCTCCACGGGTACACATCTTGGCTGAAGCGGACCACACCTCTCGGTGTTGAATCGAAGATCAAGTAGGCGAGCATAGAGTGGAAGTATCTTAGCTGCCTCCACTCCTGAGTCCTCTTGATCCTAGCAGCCAACTCATCAGCAGCTGATAGAGCCTCTAGAGCCCTGAGAAGGGTTTGCGAATCGAGCTTGCTGTTAACTAGGCTGGAGAAGATCGTGCGGATCTTCTCTACGATGTCTGTGTCACAAGCCTCTAGAGCACGCCTCGCCTCATCTCTATCGTTTGAGTTAAAGAGCGTGTTCAAAGCATCTCGCAGACTCACCATCTTATCTCGTGTAACCTCTACCACCTCGCTGCTGGGCGAAGCCAGAACTGCTTGTAGACTATTCAGCGCAGCCCTCATATCTCCACCAGCCTTCTCAACCAGCCTCCGTAGGGTCTCTGGGGTGATTCTAAGCCCTTCCTTCTTCACCAGATTCTGTAGGTAGAGGTAGATGAGGCGTGGTGGGACTCTTTTAAAGGCGAAGATCTCGCATTTGGGTAGGAGTTTTCTAATCCTCTCGTCATCCTCAACATTGGCAGCTAAGACGACGGGTAGGTTACTCTCCTCGATAAAGGTTTGAATGAACTCAAGCCCGCCATAATCCTGTCTAGCGTAGAGCCCGTCAACCTCATCTAAGAAGACCAGTAGGCGCTCACCTAAGACACTTACGCTGTGTGTGGATGGGAGTAGGGCTGATGAAAGCCGCTCCTTCGTCCTCACATCGCTCGCATTAAACTCCAGCACCACGAAACCGAGGGTTTCGGCAGCAGCATAAACCAGTGTAGTCTTACCCGTACCCGGAGGACCAACAAGTAACGCGGGTTTAGAGCCCTTCTTCCAATTCTTAAGCCAGTTTAAGAAACCTATCCTACTCTCCTCATTACCCACCATCATAGAAGGATTCTTCGGCCTAAACCGCTCAGCGTACACATCCGCTCACCACCTGAAGTAGCCTCCTACCATAAAAGCGATTAGACCGAGCAGCATCCCAAGCAGCGCTACACGCTTAACCAGATAAGCGCTATCAGCAGAAGAGTCCCTTAAGATCTTTACCGTCAGCGCAACAAATATACAGATCGGTACTGAAACTAATACACCATAAACTAACCCCACTATTCTGAGCATGAGTGGTAGTAAGCTGGTCAGGATCGCTAGGATAAAGAAGGTAGAGCTTACTTTAGCAGCCACTTTAGCTCCCCACACCCTCGCCACAGACTTGACATCTCTAATCTCGTCTCCCTTAACATCACAGATTGTTTTAACGACTTCACGCCCCAACCCAGCAAGAAACGATGTTAAGGCGAGGAAGTAGATCAAGGGCTCGTCTGCCGCCCCTATAGCGACTGCGCCGTAGATATATGGTATGGCTACCGAAGCCGAAACAAGCATGTTTCCAAGCAGACCATACCTCTTAACCCTATAGTTATAGAGCCAAGCGATCAAGGCAAACAAAGCAGCAATGAGGAGGGTTAACCAGCCTAAAAGGGTAGAGGTAGCGAGCCCTAAAACGAGAAGAGTTACAGCAGCAACCTCAGCCTCCCTAATAGATACACTCCCTTTAACAAGAGGTCTGCTGGGGTTGTTGACCCTATCCACATCTATATCGTATCTATCGTTTATAATCATAGAGTAGCTTGATATGAAGAAGCCCGTTAGGAAGCCCAGCACCACACTCGAATAACTCATCTTGGAGAAGCCTGAGACGACCATCCCAACTATGACCGCAAAGCCCACCATAGTAGAGTTAAGGGGGCGCATCATCGTGATTAATCCGCTTAGGGTCAAGGCTTCCTGAACCTCATCTTCGAAACCTTATAGTAGATTACCTCGCCTCTTCGCTCTATCACCGCTATCACAGGCTCCTTACCCATCTCCAAGATCTTATCTACAGCCTTAGAGAAACCCCTAATCCCCTTCTTGCTACCTTCGTTGAGGCTGAACACAAGGTATTTAGCGGGTTTAGATAAGTGCTCACCTCTCTCATAAACCCTAAAGTCTACACCGAAGCCGAACCCATCCTTTACAACATAACCTCTGCTTCTAAGGTCACGATACACTATGAAGCGTGTCCAAGCATCAGGATCCCTCCTCAAGGCGTAATCAACCATCTCGTTAAACGTGAGACACCTATCTCCACTTGAGACAACCAGCTTCTTTATATACATCAAATATAGAGCCTCAAAATCCTTTAAGAGGAGAGAACCATCCTCCTTAACACCAAACCCTTTACTGGCGAGCTCCGCTACCGCATCAGCGTCCTCAACCACAACACCCTTCTCTGTTAGCTTAGCAGAAAACTCTTTCTCAGACTCTTCAGACATCCACACATCTACCTAGCCGTTCCTAGCAGTTTCAAAGCAAATAGGCTTAAAATACTCTTTGGTTACTTGTAAAGAGATGTAGCGAACA
>JAAOZN010000073.1 GCA_011605775.1 Nitrososphaerota archaeon
AGATCTAATTTGGAGCGTCGGGGTTCGGTGAAGAGCCGAGCGTTAGCCTACTTCCCGTATGAGCTTAGAGAGGGGCAGTACGACCTCATATCTTTCGTGGAGGCCGAGGTGAGGCGTAGGAATGTGGTGGTCAACGCGCCGCGGGGATATGCCCCTATCTTCTTCAAACCAGCCTGCTGAGCGAGGCTTTGGTTGTGGCATTCAGCTACAACTACGTGGTGGATGAAGATGTCTCTTGGGCGATGCGTAGAAGGCTCAGCTACAGGTCTTCTATACTCGTGGTGGATGAAGCTCATAACCTTCAGGCAGCGTGCTCAAGCGTGAACTCAGAGCGAATCACGCTTGGGACGTTAAGATCAGCTTTGAAGGAGCTCGACTCCATCAGATCCTCGAAGGCTGATGAGATGAGGTGCTTCATCGAATCCCTGGTGGACTACTTTAAAGGCGAGTCGAGGAGCCTTGAGGATGGTGAGGACAAGGTGTTCGACGTCAACGAATGCATAAGGTTCTGCGCCGGGAGCCTATCGAAGTTTACTGGCATGGTCGAAGCCTTAAAGAGGGCTGGTGGTGTTGTGAGAAGGAGGAGGCTTGAGGACGGGAGGGCGCCTAGGTCCAGCCTCTACAGGTTAGGTAGCTTCTGGCTCTCTGCGGTCGGCAGCCTCGGCAGAGAGGGCATCGCCTACCTCGCTACGAGGGAGAAGAGGAACCTCATCGTGGAGATGTGGGACATGAGGGCTTCCGAAGCCCTCAGCGACGTTTGGAGGAGCTTCTATCGATGCGTATTCTGCTCAGGCACCCTAAGACCCTTAGATGCATTTGCAGAGGTAATAGGGCTTGAAAGGTACGCTGCGAAGGAGATACCATCCTTCTTCACCGAAGAGAACTCCCTCTCCCTAGTCACCAGAGGCCTCACCACCGAGGGGGAGGAGCTGAAGCCTGAGGCGGCTCAAGCCTACCTCAAGGCTATAGATGGCTTTATGGATGCCATCGACTCTAACGTAGCCGTCTTTTCAGCGAGCTACAGGGTTCAGCAAGCCCTCATCGAAGAGGGGCTGAAGGAGCTGATTGAAGGCAAGGGGAGGGTACCCTTCTTCGAATACCAGGGGATGTCCGGCAGGGCGAGTAGAGAGACCCTAGAAGGCTTCAAGGCCTGCGCATATAGAGGGGAGAAGGGTGTTCTATGCGCAACGATGACAGGACGCTACGCAGAGGGAGCTGATTTCCCAGGAAGGGAGCTGGAGGGAGTGTTTCTAGTAGGGATACCCTTCGACAGGCTCACCACTAAGACGAGGCTCTACATAGAATACTATAGGAGGGTGTATGGTAGAGAGAAGGGGACGTTCTACTCATACATCCTACCCGCACTGAGAAGGGCTTCTCAATCACTAGGAAGGGCCTTAAGGTCAAAGGAGGATAAAGCCGTCTTCATACTCGGGGACGAAAGGTATAGGCGCTTTCTGAGCCTCCTACCAGACTACGTGCAGAGGAACTGGAGGATGGTAGAAGGCGACAAAGAAGCAGTCAAAAGAGAAGCCCACCGATTCTGGGCAAAGAGGCGGCTTAAATCAGCTTGAAAACACCCTTTTATCTAAGGAGAATTTGAAGCGGGTTTAAGGGTTTCAGAAGGGTAGCTTCTAGAAGGACTCTTGGAAACATCGAGCCGGCTACCGTAACTGATCAGCAGCCCATCCTATCTCATAGGTAAGCGCTCTTATCGAAGCTCCTAGGTTCCTCGTAGCTCCCCTTCGTGATCTTCGCCTCCATCACGCGGCTCGTCCTGAACTTTCTCACCTCCTTTCTCAGATGGTCGAAGGCTACTATATACCTTCGGCTCAGATAATAGATATCAACCTCCCTCTTCGTAGCTTCCGCCCTCTCCAGCGAGAAGTAAACGATTTCGACCCTCCTCTTGCTTCGGAACGCTCTAGCGAGCGTTGAATAAGCATTTTCATCAACCCAGTCGTGATATGGGTGATACCTTCTTAAAAGGACCGTCTTCTTAATCTCCTCCACCTCTTCTTTCGGCAGCGAAGCCTCCAGCTTCATGATTACTCGATCAACACCCCTAGCGTTCACAAGCCTCTCACCATACTCATCGAGCTCCCACGCTTCATCCACGTTGACAAGCAACCCCTCCCTAAAGGCCCTAAGTATCTTCAGAATCACCCTAAGCTCAGCCGTAGTCAGCTCTACTTTCCTGACCCCAGACATAATACGAAAAGACACGCAAATAATGGATTAAACTTTTCTGGAAGTACGATTGCGTCGATGATGTAAGCGAATGGACAACGCTCACAACACTATTAGAGAAGAAGATCCCAACCAATCTTAAGCATAGATGTGAAGCGCATCCATACGATTATTGGTTACGCCACACTAGATACGCTGGTTTCAGTCTTCTGTGTATCACCGCTTTCTTCCACTACTTTTGTAGCCTTCTTTGGCATAGTGTAACGCCTACAATCTTCGGCGTGAGCGCTCTAACCGCATCCTCTGCGATGTATTCTCCACTCTACATCGGCACCAAACCGGTTCACCTCTGATTAGCATAATCATACACTTTTCTCCCATAACCCCAGCTCATTAGACTAAGCCTCTAACTCTACGCCACAGACATGATAAACCACGCCTATACACGAGGATACTCAGTACCGGATTCAGTACCGGATTTTTGCCGAGAAAAATTTTTTCCTGCGAAAATGTGGTACTGAATCCGGTACCAAGCATTCTATCATCTTATGCTTCGCCTAGTGATGCTTCTAGCTTAGAGAATCTCTTCTCCAACTCCTCTATCTTGGGTCTTTGAGCGCTGTGCCGCACAGCTTGAGCTCTTTTATGGTTAGGTAGTAGAATTTGTGGGCGTTTTTAGCATCTCCTTGATCTAGGTAGACTTGACTTCAGTGCACATCTAGCAGGCTAGTGCTGCTAGCCCTACGAATCCTATGAGTTTGGCGTAGATTTATGTTTCTTTATCCATCTTCTCCGCACCTTCCTTTGGTGAAAACCTAGGTTACAGCGACTATGGCGAACGGTCCTTTTGCGTTGATGAGTCAAGCAACAGGAAGATGATTTAACCGGCTGTTTCAGAGGGAGAACCGTTTGTCGTTGCGTTTCCTAGTGGGTGTGCCACTCAGCTGCTGGGTCATATGGAGGAGGTGGATAGCTCCTCCATAATCCGCTTGTAGGTTCATCTTTAACTTCGTTAAAAGAGTAACAAAGCCTATCAGCGATATGTTCGCTTTTTACTCAAACACATGAAAGCTGCTTTCAGTAGAATGCCCGCCTATCTTCAAACCTTTCCGCTTCCAGAGGCGGAGTATATTTAGAAGTTAGGAGTTGAAGCTAGAATGCTCTCCACTTCTCGTGTGAGAGGGAGCTTCTTCGCCTCCAGCGCCCTTAGTAGCGCCGCGTGCACCTCCTGTCGAATGATATACCCTGCTTTATGGAGTATCGTATCACCCAATTCTGGGTCTACATCCATGCTCGCTGTGCAGGGGTAGCCGTGGTGCGCATTAGAGGTGTTTTGGTTAAGATCTTTTACGTGTGTAAATCTGAGCTTCTGAGCCACATACCAAGTGTCACCACAGGGCGCGCTCCTCTTAACCACAACACTCTTGATGAAGTAGCCCTCAATCTCCATCTCTAGCTTGGGTCTGCCGATAGAGTATCGGCGTATAAATTCGTCGATAACCTTGCTTCCGCTCTCCTCAAGCGCGCAAAAGGGCTTGGGGAAGGCGGATTCTACGCCAAGCGCGTTAAGCTCATCCAGCAGCCTAGTCCTTAGGCCTGGGGGGCACCAGCCCCTGTTCTCAATAGGTACGATAACGGCTCTGGCTTCACATTTGGATACGACTGAAGGTATCTCAGCCAATATGTCCGGGTGGATACCTATTGGGATGACTACATCTGCATTCGGTGGTGAGTTAGGTAGATAATCGCTTGGGTTGTCTAGGAAAGGTGGTAGGTTAGGTGGGACGGGGTGAAGCCCGACGACATCTTGAACGTGTGAGCCGTAGCCGATCCTACAGTATCCGCAGGCGAGACCGCAGGATTTGCAGAAGGTTGGTAGGTTGACAAGATTGCCTACGACCTTTTCGCCGAATTCGTGGCCCACGATGAAGTATAGCCTCAACTCGTAAAATAGTGTGGAGGAGGTGCTATAAAAATAGTGGGCGCTTAAGATGCTAGTACTTCGGTTTGGTCAGCTTGGCCCAAGCTGCTACAGCAGCTACGGTGATAAGTGAAGTCGCTAACCCTGTTATGGTCGCACCAACCAGTCTGGGGTCTATGCTCATCAGAAACGGCACCAAAGCGGCTAAAGCGTCTGCGAGCGCTGGGAACGCTAAGTAGGCTATGAAACCAAGGGCGTATCCAATTAACCATATACCTAAGATCGCTTTTACCCTACCCATGTCAGGTCGATTACTCTCTCCCTAATCGCCGATTTATTAGAGCAAAACAATATTAGTTTACTTAGCGGTTAAGAATGCTTATCCCCAGCAAACAGCTAGCTTGCAGAGACCTATGGCAAACTTAAGCCGTAAACATCGGCCTCTTCTCATCTCGCTCCACGACCCTCCTCACCCTCCCCAACGCCTCGAGAGCTTCACCCCACCTCTGCTCAAAAACCTCCGGCGCCAACTCACCCTCGTAGAAGCCAAGCGTGTGAAGTGGGAAGGTTTTATCCAAGAGGTCCCTGAAGACCCGCCTATCACTCTCAGCAACATTGCTCGCGATAAACCGCTCAACCCTGCCTAGACTCCACACCACAATGGGAACATTCTTCAAAGAGGCGTAAAACTTGATCAACGCTAAAGCAGATCCCCAAAGCTTCTCACCAGCCTGCCTAGAATCACCCCTCTCCTTATAGTCAAGAGCCCCCCTAAGATACCCCTCAAAGAGCCTTCTGTAGTGCTCAGCCCTAGCAGAAGGATCGGCAAAAATATTTCTCAACTCGTCAACAATATCCTCCCTCTTCCAACCACAAGCCTCCGAAACCTCCCTAATCCACTCTTCATCACCTCGACCAAGCCCCTCTCCCCTAACCAGCTTCCCAACGACCTCCAAAACCTCAGGCCACTCCTCCACAAGGTAGATGAAGAGCTGCCAAGCAGATAATAAGCCAGCAAACACGTGAGCATCCAAAACCTTAAAGCATTCTTGAAAACACGTAGGCAGGGCTTTGAACTGCTGATCGAAGCTCAAATACTTTCTAACTGAGTGATTCGCACCCTCCTCACACTCTCTACAAATCTCTACAACCGCATAAATCGGACTGACCATTAACCGCCTCCCCTACCCTCAAGCTCCCTAACCGCTCTCTCAATCGTTTCAGCTATCTCTTTCAGCTGCTCCGCCACCTTCTTCTTCTCGTCACTCGGGAGAGCAGTCAAACCTGCCCAGTTCAATGTACTCAACCTGAATAGGGATGAGACGAAGGCGGCATATGTCTCCGGTGTCAGCCTACTCGACAGCTCCACCATCTTAGACGGCGTAAGAGCCTCCTTTAAGATCTCATCCAATCTCTTCCCCTCCTTACCCTCAATCTCAGCGACGTCCCTAAGCAAATCACCTAAGAGTTTGAGAGCAGATGTAAAAGCAGAGCGGACAAACCCAAACCACTTTCACCAACACACACATTCAAAATCACCCTACATTATTTAAACTTAAAGGAAGAAGCACACTTCACACAGAAGAAGCCGCTGCCTCTGTTTAAAAGCTGGTCGCGATTGTGCAGTCTAGTAGCGAGCTCGTGATCCAGCTGGTCGAGTGCTATCTCTTCACATTTTTAACAAATCAATAAGGTGGTCGTAGCGTTTAACCCGTAAAGCCGGGAGTTAATCTAGCTTAGAGACCTAGCTTGCGGAGACCCAGCTTCTCAGCCAAGCTCCTAGCCCTATTCACGATCTCCCAAGCCCGCATCCTTTCACCAACCAGCTCAGCCCTCTGCATAATCATCAAGTCGCTCGTAGCAATAATGATCAGCTTGCTCCCAGCCTTCAACCCAAGCTTATCCCTAACCTCTTTGGGTATAACGATCTGCCCCTTCTCCGAAACCCTCGTAGTATCTATAGAGAGGTCCGACAACGCTAACCCTTCACATCTCCACCAAATTGCTATATAAGACTAGTCTTCACCTAAAGAAGCGATGAATCAAATCTCTAAAGCGCTAACATCTATCACCATAAGGGAGCTGATTCTGATCTGGCTCGCCATACACTTCCTCCTAATAACCCAGCCAAACTCGCCTGTCTTCGACGAAGCCTACTACACTCAAGCGGCAAGAGACCTACTCAAAGGTGTGGCGAGCAACATAGAGCACCCCTTCCTAGGGAAGGCTTGGGGCGCCTTAGGTATGGTTATCTTCGGAGACAACGCTTTCGGCTGGAGAATCATAATCATAGCGTTTGGCGCATTAACCATCTACACCTTCTACCAACTAGCCAGCCGATACCTTCCTGAGCGACTGGCGCTTCTAGCAGCAGCCTACCTCGGCTTCGACCACATGTTCTTCACCCACTCAAGCCTCTTTTTACTCGAGATACCCGCGCTCTTCTTCGCCATCCTAGCCTTCAAATACTACCTAGAGCGTAGAATCGTTTCGGCAGCCATCTCCATGGGGCTATCTATACTCAGCAAAGAGACCAGCCTCTTCCTCCTCTTCACGCTCATCCTCCTACACCTCGCAACAACAAAACGATCATCAACCCAAGATGCACTTAAGGCACTGAAGTTTACCGCTGTGCTACTAGCTACCGTAGCCATACCTATGCAGATCTACATCATAACTTACAATCCGTCGGCATCAGAGAAGGTAGTGCAGATAGTAAACCCAGTGGTCATCGTAGCACCAGACGGCTCGGTTATATCGACCACCTCAACCACCACTTGGAGTGGGGAGCGTGAATACATCACAAATGTGTTCGAATACTGGCGCTACGTATTCACCTACCACTCCGGCCTAACCATCAAGGACTCTAACGTTGGGCCTGAAAACTATCCGTGGAACTGGTTCATACCCACTCAGCAGAGGGAGATGATATACTATAGGGCTGAGGTTGTAAAGAACATAACCTATTACACTGATGGTGTATACGCTGGGTCAAAAATTGAGAGGGTATATCCGATAAACTGGCGTGGGGTCACCAACCTCCCGCTCTGGTACTCTATCTGGCTCGTCACACCCCTCTCAATATACCTTCTAGCGAAGAGAAGATCGAATGAGGGGGTGACTCTAACATTTCTATGGATCATCGGCACCTACCTCCCCCTGCTAGGGATCTCTTTAATCTTCAATAGGATCGAATACCCCTTCTACTTCATAAACACGCTTCCAGCCCTAGCACTAGGCCTACCTCTAACCCTCTCGATGCTGAACGTAGATAAGTCGGTCAAAGAAGGGATACTAGCGGCCTTCTTAGGCTGGACCGCAGCGTCCTTTCTAATCTACTTCCCCCTTAACGTCTGGGCGCTATAGAAGAAAGTGACGCACATTATTTTAAAATACTCTACTAAGGCACATTAAGGTGGTGCCTTCAGAGTGCTGCTTGAGATAAGGCTCACACTCTGCGGAGCCATGTTCATCATATCAGCATACTTCGATCTAAAGAGCAGAGAGGTCGACGATAAACTCTGGTGGATTTTCGGGGCACTAGGTCTAGCCTTAACAGCGACAGAAGTCTTCTTAGGCTACAGTCCCAATCTCCCCCTCTACCTCACCTCCACTGCGCTCGCGGCTAGTGTAGGGTTTGCGCTCTACTACCTAGGGTTTTATGGTGGTGCGGATGCTAAAGCTCTTTTAGTCTGCGCTCTACTCGCCCCACTATCCAACAGAAACCTCATCCTCCACCCCTTCACACCACTAATAGTACTCGTAAACTCAGCGATATTGACTGCCACGCTCGCAATCTACTACGGCGTAAGCAATCTAATCCGCATACTTAGAGGAGAGAAGATATTCGAGGGCTTAGAGCACGAACCCCTCCGTAGAAAAACCTTCGCATGTCTACTTGGCTTCAGAGCAAAGGGCAGAGCCGGACCGTTCTACTTTCAGATGGAGAAGGAAGAAGATGGTAGAAGAAGGTTCGACTTCTCTCCGCTTCGAGCCTACGAAGAATTCACAACAAGAGAGGATGTCTGGGTTACACCGGGCATACCGCTACTAGCTTTCATGGCTGCTGGATTCGTTGTTACAGTCGTCTTCGGAGACCTTCTCGCATACATCTTAGAGGCTATTTTGACTCTGGTCAAATTGGTGGCATAGGTGAGGGGGGCTGCTGCCGCTTATGCTCCGTCGCTTGGTGCCTATTCAATATGTAAAGCACCTTATTCAAAGGCAGACCAAGGCTTCGAGAAGCCTCCTCAACACCCATCTTCAGATCAAACACAGAGTAGAGTATGCTATCGATATCCTCGTATGACAACCCCAGCTCATCTTCAGCCATCTGACCAGCCCATAGCCTAGGGCTACTCCTCTTAGCGACTATCCGCTCAGGCACGCCGAGATAAGCTGCTAAAGCCCTAACTTGGGTCTTGTAGAGCCCGGCTAGCGGCTGAATATCGACACCACCATCACCATATTTTGTGAAGTAACCTATGAGCGCTTCACTTCTATCACCAGTCCCAAGCACAAGCCTATTCAGAAGGTTAGCATAGTAGTAGAGTATGCACATCCTTATCCTAGCCCTAAGATTACCTTCAGCAAGCCTATCCGGCTTCAGATACTCCATGTAAGCGCTGTGGATGGTTGAGATATCTATGTAGATGGTTTCGATACCAAGGCTATTGGCAACAGCCCTAGCGTCCTCAACATCAACAGAAGGGGTGATTCTCGAATCAGGTAAAAGCAACCCTAGCACAGAATCCTTACCTAAGGCTCTTACCGCAAGATACGCCGCTGTTGATGAGTCTAAACCCCCGCTTAGACCTAAGACTACGCCAGATGCTCCAGCGCTAGAAACCTCTCTTCTAATGAACTCTTCGATATCTTTAGCGACCCGCTCGAAGTCGAGTGAGGCTATCTTCTTAAGTAGATTCATCGCCTAATTCAACCACATACCTTAGGAACGAGTAACTTTTATCTTAGATGCTTAACCCCATGAAGCAGATATGGCTGAGCAGAGAGACCTAGCCGACAGAACATTCTGGCTGGCTAAGGAGGAGGAAATCAAAAGAGGAGAAACCACAGACATCTACTTCATCAACGCAGTCAAAGCACTCCAAGCCAAAAACTTGAACCCAAAGGTGGTCATGGAGGTCTACACCAGAAAACTACCCTACAGCGAACCTTGGGCTGTGTTAGGTGGAATCTATGAGGCTGCGAAGCTGCTCGAGGGGCTGCCGATCGATGTCTACGCTATGGAGGAGGCTGAAATCTTCTTATCACCCCGCTCATCAACTACCTACGAGCCTGTCCTAAGAATAGAGGGGAGGTATCAGGATTTTGCGGTATATGAAAACCCCCTCCTAGGCTTAATCTGCACCAACACATCCCTGTTAACGAAATCGGTTAGAGTGAAGCAAGCAGCAGGGGATAAAATGGTCCTAAGCTTCGGAACAAGGAGAACCCACCCAGCTTTAGCGCCTACTGTTGAAAGAGCAGCATACATAGCTGGGTTAGATGGCTTATCAAACGTCCTCGGCTCTAAGCTCCTAGGAGTTAAGCCAGCTGGCACCATGCCGCACGCCCTCATACTATGCTTCGGGGATCAGAAGGCAGCTTGGCTCGCCTTCGATGAAGCGGTTTCAGAGGACACGCCTAGAATAGCGCTGATAGACACGCTCTGGGACGAGAAAGCAGAAGCGATACTCGCACTCGAAACCCTAAAAGATAGACTCTGGGGAGTAAGGTTAGATACACCAACCTCAAGGCGTGGAAACTTCAGAAGAATAATCGAAGAAGTAAGGTGGGAACTCAACCTAAGAGGGGGCGAGAAGGTGAAGATCGTTGTATCAGGAGGGTTAGATGAAGAGGAGATCAAGGCGCTGAAGGATATTGTAGATGGCTTTGGGGTGGGCACAGCAATAACAGCAGCACCAATCATCGACTTCAACGCAAAAATCGTTGAGGTGGAAGAAGATGGTGCTCTTAAACCCAGGGCAAAGCGCGGAGACCTCTCAGGCGCTAAAGAGGTCTACAGATTTGAGGGGACATTCAGAGATAGGGTTGTGCCTAGGGGGCGAAGCATCGAGGGTCCGTGGCGCAATCTGCTCACTCCCTTGATAGAGGACGGTAAGATTGTGAGGAGGTTTAAGACGCCGAGCGAGCTCAGATCTGAGTTGAAGATGAAGATAAGTAGGTTGGGCGAGGCTGAGGTCTCACTCACCACCTAACCCTTCCAGAGCCCTATGAGCAAGCCGATTATAAACGAGATAGAGGTGTATGGTATGAAGTTTATCAGAGGACCAGCTCCGCTTTGAATAAGAGGTAGATAGGTTAAGGCGGCTTTCATCAACTCCTCAGTAGAGGGGAGCTGCACATACCCAATAGCTGCCAGAACCACGATGAGTACGATCACCACCAGTATAAGCTTCAGCGCCCTCTTAATTATGACACCAACTAGTAAACCGATTATGAAAGGCACTACCGTAGGGAGAATCCAAGCCACTTCTTCCGGAACCATACTCATACTTCTCTTATTCTCAACGCACCATATATAAGGATATGCGATTAAAGTGGTAGCAAACTACTCACACATACAGCATATAGTAGTCCGTCTTCTCCACCTTTCCTGTTAAAGGGTCTACCTTAAGACCGAGCGTCTCCAGCGTATCGACCCCTATCACAGGCAGAGCGCCTTCGAAAGCCAGTATCCTTAGAGGACCTCTTCTGCCTTCGATCTCGGCTTCGGCCACAAAGACCCTAGCCTTGACAACCCTGCCATCGTCCAGCTTTAGATCAACTTCGAAAGGCGTTTCGATGAAGTATTTCTCAGCCACTCGAAGGGGCATAACTGTAAAGGAAGCGCCTGTATCAACCAGCATCTTATCCACTTCAAGCACTTCCTTCCCTCTAAAAACTGCTTTTAAGAAAACGTGGCCCACATTTTTACCCTAAGCTCTCAGGCTCCTAATAAACGCTGTGTCC
>JAAOZN010000074.1 GCA_011605775.1 Nitrososphaerota archaeon
CAGATTTGTGGCAAGCAGATCTGTCAAGGGGTTAGGGGGCTCGCTTGAGCCTAGGCTAAGGCTGTATGCGGCTCTTGCGGATGCAACCCCTAGCCTGTCGTTAAAGTCTATGTGGGGTGTTTTAATCACCTCGTAGCCTAGTTTTTTGAAGAGGTAAAGGGTCTCGTTTGATAATCGACTTGAAGCGTAGAACGCGATAGAGGTTGGTCCATAGTTCTCGATGAGGCTGCGGAAGACAGACGCTATCTTCTGAAGCGCTTCGCTCCACGATGCTTCTCTAAAACCATTCTTTTCCCTAATTAATGGCTTCTTCAGCCTTTCTTGGTGACGCATCCATTCAAGTGATAGCAGACCTCTTGGACATAGCGCTCCTCTATTATGTGTGAAGTTGTAGTTAGGCTCAACCTGCTTAGGTCTTCCAAAAAGATCCAAACTGATGCTTAAGCCACATGCTATGCTACAAAAAGGGCAGTGCGTCTGGATCGTAGCCATCTCCATTACCTGAGACCAACGATGTAGAAAGACGCTCTCTGCGCTCTTTTAGCCGCTTTCTCCCTTACATAAGTGGAGAGCTGCTCCGTGGTTCCGAATATGAGCGCTTTAGGATGGCAGGTAGCGACGCAAGCGGGAAGCTTACCCTGCTCAACCCTTTGGTAGCACAGCACACACTTAGTCATCTTACCCTCAGCTGGGTTGAACTGGGGAGCTCCAAAGGGGCAGACCCATAGGCAATGCTTACATCCAATGCACTTTGCAGAGTCGATGAGCACTATGCCATCAGGTCTCTTCGATATGGCCTTAGCCGGGCAGACCTCGATGCAAGGCGCCTTACCGCAGTGCATACAATTGAGCGACACCATCGTCATAGTCAGATTACCGTCTGGACCATATTCGGGTCCGATTCTAATGTTCTTAATCCAGTCTATCCCTTCGGGCGTTTTGTTCGTCTCTTTGCATGCGGCTTCGCATGCCCTGCACCCTATGCATCGGCTGAAATCAACCAGTATCCCATACTCAGGCATCCTCCCACCTCCTCAACTCTCAGCCTTATACACCTTACAGAGCAAACCTCTATAGATCCAACCTCCGCAAAGAGGATCACATAGCTCAGGGTCGTCTTCTGTGAGTATGTTGGCGTTAGATCTCCACACACCATGCAGATAAGGTTCTTCAGCCTTATCCTCGGGGAACCACCAGCCCTTTTCTAAGAAGACGACCCTCCGGTCTATCCCTCTGTTCAGCTTCGCCTTTACCCTAATCTTACCTCTTCTTGTTTCAACGTAGACCCAATCGCCCTCCTTGATTCCAAGCCTAAAGGCGGCATCGGGATTTATTTCAACACCTGGGTCAGGCACGAGTCTTCTTAGAGTCTTTAGCTGCCTACCTTCAGAGTGGTGATAAGGCATAATGCTACCAGTAGTTAAGACAAAGGGATACTGTTTTGCGAGCACAGGTTTAGAGACAGGGCTTTCAGGAGGCTCCTTATAGGTGGGCATCGGATCATAACCTAACTTCTCTAGTATCGTGGAGTAAAGCTCAACCTTACCAGTCGGTGTCCCAAAGCCTCTCTCAACAAACTTCCTATACTTCACAGGCTCAGCGTTGATCCTCACCTTATCTACGAACTCATCATAATCTTTGTAACCTAATGGGCTTATCCGATATGAATTCGCCTCTTCAAGCGTAGCCCAAGGCCAATATTCGCCCTGACCAAGTCTTATACCCAGATCCCTCCAAAAATCGAAATCGGTCCTTCTTTCATAGAGAGGCTTTATAGCTCTGTGTGATGCGATAAAGAAGTTTGAAGTGCCGAAGCTGCTTGTTATGAGCGGGCGCTCAAGCCAGAAAGCAGCTGGTAAAACGTAGTCAGCAAGTAAGGCGGTTGGAGTGAACCAGAAGTCCATGACGACTAGCAACTCAAGGTTTGGGCTTGTGAGCGCTTGATACACAACATTCGTGTTGGCGAAGCAGACCATTGGGTTGTTTGCGACGACAATCAGCGCCTTAATAGGGTAAGGTTTACCAGTTATAATCGTTCTCCAGAGGGATGGTATGTGCGCCTCACAAACCCACTCTGAAGGCATCGCCTTACCCCAATATTTCACCTGCTGCTCTGAAATTATTTCGTAGCCGGGCCAGGTGAAGAGTCTGTAGCGGTCTGAACCTATCTGCTTCATCCTCTGCTCCTTAGGGAGCTTATCATTCAATTCTAGCTCCCAGTCGGTGATGAACTTGGTGTGAGGACCGTTTATTATGTTGCCACCTGGCACATCGAGGTTTCCAGTTATCGCCCTCAAAATCGCCCTAGCTTGTATCATGGGTGCGGAAGCCATACCGAAGTGGTCTAGAGAGGTGCCCCACGGTATTACAGAAGGCTTGTTTGTCGCATATATTCTAGCGGCCTCTACAATCTTCTCTTCGGGTACCCAAGTGACCTTAGATGCCCAGCTCGGTGTGTACTGTTGAATGTGATCTCTTAGCTTATCAAAGCCGTAGGTGTACTTCTCTACGAATTCTTTATCATAGAGCCCCTCGTTGATAATGACGTTTATCCAAGCCAGAGCCAACGCCGCGTCAGAGCCGGGTCTAATTTGAAGCCAGATGTCAGCTTTCGCAGCCGTCTCTGTGAACCTTGGGTCGATGACTATAAGCTTGGCTCCCTTCTCCTTAGCGTCCAGAACCTTTCGGATCTCAGGTAAATAGCTAACCGCGGGGTTATGCCCCCACTCCACAATAGTTCTTGCATTACTGAAATCTGGTTCAGAAACCCAACCATAAATAGCGCTTTCGATCACATATGTATTGAGACCGCAGATAGGCGCTATTCTCCCAGTGTTGGGGCTGCCAAAAAGGTTGAAGAACCTCCTCCTCGGCCACTCATCAGTTCTATTTGTGCCACCAGTAGATGCGACAGCCTCAGCCCCGTATCTATCCCTTATTTCTTTAAGCTTCTCCGCTATTTCGTCTAGCGCCTGATTCCACGATATCCTCTCCCATCTGTTTTCACCCCGTTTCCCCACTCTCTTATAGGGGTAGTTTACTCTCTCAGGATGGTACAAGAACTCCTTCCAAGCCCAGTTTCTTGGGCAACGAGCACCCTCGTTGACTGGATGGGTTGGATCTCCCTCCACCGAGACAGGTTCGTTACCATCCACCTCCACGAGAAGTCCGCAGTTTTGGTAGCAGAACCAACACGCAGTCTTTCTGATCATTTTACACACCCGCTTCTGCAAGCTTTGCTAAAGAAAGCAGCTTCAGAATCCATATTTAAGTCTCTCCTTGCAGCGCATAGTTGCACACTACAGTTGCCTAACCACCTTTTGGACATTCTCCTTCGCCTTCGGTCCAGTAAAGAGTTGCTGTAGGTTTCGTTGTATCTGCGAATAATCTTCATCAACATCTAGCAGAAGGTTAAGCGCGTGTCTAATCTTTATCTGAGAGGGAACCGTAGAGAGCATATTAACGCAGGTAACGCAGTACGTGACCAAGTACTCTGCTTGGGTCTCCTTAGCCTCCTCTAACCTCATCTTAACGTAGGTAAGGGCGAGATCTGGGTCTACAGCTGAGGCCAGCCCACCTGCGCCACAGCAGAGGGAATTTTCCCGACAGTGCTTCATCTCAATAATCCGACACCCGTTGAATAAATTCCTCACTTTCCTACCGAAAATGCCTTCTTCACGATCGGGACAAGAATCGTGGATCGTAATTGTGCCAGTTATTCTTTTGAAAACTGCTTCTGGTAGTGCATCGTAGATCGGAACCACTTCTACGTCCAGATGCTTCTTTAGGGTGTAGTAGCAGTTAGGGCAGGCGGTGATAATCTTTTTTGCGCCTTTCTCAGCGATCCTTCCCTTAAGCTTCTCAATCGCCTTCTCGAACCTCTCTTGCAGACCTAGATCGTGGATAGGCTTTTGGCAGCATTCTACAAGTATCCCTATTGATCCGTTAAAGCGTTTAAGTTGTGAAAAGATGGTTCTAGTAAGTTTAGGTGCAAAGGTGCCCATATTACAGCCTGGGAAGAATAATGTATCACAGTTGCTTATTTCAAGGTCTGAGTAGCTGATGCCGTAGTTCTCTCTGTATAGCGTGTAGATGTTCCACTCTTTATCAGTTAGGGAGAAGCTGTGGTTCCTGAATGGTGCTACACCATCTTTGACTAGCTTCCTTCTCCACTCAAGGAACATCTGCTTAGGGCTTAGCGAAAGAGGGCATAGATTAGCACAGAGACCGCAGAGCAGGCAAGAGTAAACTGAGTTCTTAAAGGCTTGAGGGTTTTGGAGGAGGTTCTCAGCGGTCTCTCTAGGCGACTTACCTAACTTCGTCATTAGTTGGCATTCTTGTACACAGATCAAGCATTCGCTACATTTCTCAAGCATCTCCTTCGTTGCCAACAGCCCTTCTTCCAACTTTGCCCCCTTTTCTAATGCTAATTGGGTATGACGTGTCTTATAAAGAGTATTAAGCTGTCGAATAAGGGAAGGGAGGTTCAAGAAGAGAGCTGCTTAAAACCTAAAAACACTTTAAACCGTGAGACTTCATAGGTTGCATCGCTTTAGAAACTTCATAAAGTTCGTTAGTATTAGTAAGCCGTCATCGCCGCTACACTCCGGGTGAAACTGCAGACCATATTGCTTTAGTTCATGATGCGCTATAATCTCGTTTTCACTGCTTTTTGAATAAGCGAGGGATTCGAAGCCTGTTGGTAGCCTAGATATGTTAAAGATGTGTGACTCAAATACTTTTAGCGTCTGCTGTGTTTCTGTTAAAGGGTTTATCTTCTTTACATAAACAGTATTATGCCCGTAGACCTTTGCTGGTAATCTACTGAGTGCTCCACCATTAGCCAACGCTAAGATCTCTGCGCCGTAACATATCCCCAAGAGAGGCTTGCGCTGCTGTGTGGCTTGCTTGACCAGCTTGATGTTTGCTCTGTTGATTTCGTCAGATGCGGCACTACGCCCAGTTAAGATCACACAGCTATACTCGTCAAGTTGAAAGGGGTGGCTATATTTGATAACTCTGTAGTTTACCTTGAGTTTCTGTAAAGCAGCCTCCAATTCATGCAGTGTGGTTGAGCCGTTGTCTACTACGAGCAGCATCGAGTCTCCTTACCCTTAATCAATACCTTTTATATCCATCTTGCCTAACTTTCCTTGATTGAGTTGAGTAGGATAAGAGGGTTATTTGATATAAGTGGGAAAGTCGCGCTGATAACAGGCGCAGCTGGGACATTGGGTGCGGCGTTCGCAGAAGCCTTAGCCTCAGAGGGAGCTAAGATCTTTCTTATAGACAGAAGAGGTGGAGAGCTCAGCAAGGTAGCCTCAGATCTACAAGTCAAGGGGTTGGAATGTGAATGGCTTGAAGCAGTCAGGAGGAGGACATCAACCGAGCTTTCAAGAAATGCGAAGATAACCTACGACGCATAGATATCCTTGTTAATAGCGTAGGAGATTCTGTCTACAAACCAACACTGGAGCTTTCGCTTACTGAGTGGAATAGAGTTATATCTGTGAATCTAACTTCAGCCTTTCTCTGCTCAAGGAGGGCTGCTAAGAGTATGATAGAAGCGGGCATACGAGGTAAGATAATAAACGTAGCATCTATTTATGGTCTACGTGCAGACCGCTTCCCGATAGCTCCTCGAAGGCGGGGCTTATAAACCTCACGAAGGCGCTTGCGGTTGAATGGGCGAGATATGGTATAAATGTGAACGCTATAGCTCCTTCCTTCGTATCTAGCAGATTGACAAGAGTCATATTAGAAGACCTTAAAAGCAGAGAATACGTGTTAAGTCGTACGCCGCTTCGGAGACTCGCGCAGCCTGAAGATCTTTTGGGTGCATTAATCTTCTTAGCTTCGTCAGCATCGGATTACGTGACAGGTCAAGTTATTGCTGTAGATGGGGGGGTGGTGTGCTTGGTAAGATACTCATCCATAGTTTGACTCAGCAACCTCTCTAATCCTATTCGCGATCTTGTCACCCACCCCCTCTACCGTCTTCAGCTCATCAACTGTAGCAGAAAACACGCCTTGAACGTTCCTGAACTTCTTAAGGAGCCTATCAGCTAAAACGGCATCGATACCGGGCACACCAGCTACAACATACTTCTGAACCTCACGTATGGTTGGGGGTTTCCTTCCCTCTCTGACCCTTACAGCCTTCTTCCCCTCTTCCTGCTCTCTCTTTGCGATGTAGTAGAGTATAGTGGCTGTTTCCTCATCGTTCTCTGACATGTAGACTGGTATGTAGAAGTCGGTTAAGGCGCTTGCTAACGATGAGTAGAAGGCTGATAAACCTATGCTGGCGCCCTTCTTTCTTCTGCCTTGCACGATGAGCAGAGGCTTAGGATACTTTTCTTTCATAGCTATTATCTGGCTGAAGAGCCTGTTGTCCATAATTGATCTGACGTAATCATCGATCGTCTTCCTCTCCACGACAACATCTTCGCTCAGCACAAAGTCCCCTACCTCAAGCTGCACTATCTGAACATTAGCACCCATCTTCTCCAGACATGATATGATAGATTTTGATTCGCGTGTATCAACGTATATGCATATAGTAGGAGCGTCTGCTCGCTGAAGATAGGTGTCTAGTGCTTGAACTTCTTTCTTAACTTTGAAAGCTTCTACTACTTGTCTAGCTTCCCTTAACTTTCTTCTAGCAAGCCAATAGTAGGCCTCATCCCTAGTACCCTTCACTAAGAAGGCAACAACCCGACCCGGTGCTCTTCGCCCAGTTCTACCCCTCCTCTGCACAAACCGCACGGCGCTAGGCACATTATCATAGAAGACGACTAGGCTGCATTCAGCGATATCCAGACCCTCTTCGCCGACTTGTGGCGCAATAAGGATGTCAAAGCCTCCGCGCCTCATATCCTCAAGCACAGCAACCTGATCTTTTTGCGATAATCCTCCGCTCCCCTGCTTACCAACAAGGATTCTTACTCTAAGATTCTCTGAGGCAAGCCTCTTGCAGATCTCTTGCACAGACGCTCGATAGCTTGTGAAGACTATGGCTTTTTCTCCTTGAGGCAGAGTTTTCAATACTTTTACCAGCTCCTCTAGCTTGGGGTGCTCGACCCCGAGTTCAAGTGTACCTTTTGCTATTTCATATGCGGTTCTTAGATGCTCGTTTTGAAGAAGATCCCTTAACCCAACACCTCTACTTCTACTCTGAAGCCTCTCCACGAA
>JAAOZN010000075.1 GCA_011605775.1 Nitrososphaerota archaeon
ACTACTCCTTGAGTTTCGAGCATCCACAGTATCGGGCTGAGAAGCTAGAGGTAAAGTTAGAGAGAAGCACCTATATTGGCTACGTCTTCCTGGAAAAGACCTAAAATTCTCTCAACTTTTAACTTGACGAGAGAGAAAGAGCGCTGATATTATCAAAGGGTTCGAGATAACAAAATTTAAATAACGATTTTGAGGCAATAGAGTTAAAATGCTTGTAGACGCTCTAATCAGTGGCATACTCTTTGGCGGGATTTACGCATTAATAGCAAGTGGTTTTTCCATAGCGCTTAGCTTTACAAGGGTGCTGAATCTGGCGCACGGAGAGATTATGACATTTGCGTCGTACTTTTGCTATTTCCTCTTCAAGTCGTTGGGTATTGATCCATTTCTCTCATTACTTATTATCTTACCGTTATTCTTCTTGGTAGGATTCACATTTTATAGCGGGCTTTCAAGATATTCCAGTAAGGCTAATGTGGAAAGCGTACTTCTCCTGTTTATTGCGATCTCAACTATATTACAGAATCTCGGTCTTCTCTTCTGGTTGTCGACTCAAAGATCCATTACGCTCAGCTACTTTGTAAACCCCATTATCATTCTCGGAATCAATATTTCTCCAATCTACTTGATAGGTGGTCTTGCAGGTTTTGTTACCATTTTGGGGCTACACGTCTTCTTGACGAAGACTAAAAGCGGGTTGGCTATTCGCGCTATTCCACAGGATCCAGAGCTGGCAGCTACAACCGGAATAAACTATTTCCTTATGGGGCGAATAGCATTTGGTCTAGCATTTCTATGCGCTGGGTTAGCTGGAGCAATGGTAGCAGTAATGTTCACTTTTAATCCAACCAGTGGATTAAGCTCACTATTGATAGCTTTGTCGGTTGTTGTGTTAGGTGGTTTAGGTAGTATCTTTGGATGTCTTGTGGGAGGACTAATATTGGGAGTGGTGGGTTCGCTTGCTTCCTATTATTTCGGCTCTGGTGTTCAGTTACTGGTCGGCTACATAATCTTCTTGATCGTTCTCTTGATCAAGCCAAAGGGGTTGTTCGGGCGTTATGTACTCTAAATACGGTAAGGTAAAAGGCGTAACCTTATCAAAGTCGCTACTTTTCCTAGTGATTGGTGTTCTGCTAGTCTTTTTACCTCTTATAATTCCCCCATATTGGGTTGTTTTGCTATTCTTTTACTTTGTCAGATTAACCTTGGCACAAAGCTGGAATCTAGCTGGAGGTTACTGTAATTTAATTAGTTTAGGACAAGGCGCTTTCGCAGGCGTAGGAGCATACACAACTTTCTTACTCTACTTTAATGGAGTACCAGTAGAAGTGGCTTTAGTAGTTGGAGGGGTTATAGCCGCTTGCTTTGCTGCCTTATTATCTAAGCCTCTATTTAGACTGAGGGGGATATACTTTACAATAGGCACATTAGCTCTTGGTGAAATCTTAAAGCTTGTTATAATAAGAGCACCATATCTAGGTGGTAGCTGGGGGTTACACATAACCTCGTTACCAGCTTATTATTCTTCCCTATACCTTTATTATCTGTCGTTAATTTTCAGCGCAGTAGCTTTGGTTGTAATATGGAAGATTACAAGATCCTCGATGGGTTGGGCTTTGAAATGTATACGTAATGATGAGGATAGCAGTGAGTTGGTTGGCATTAACACGTACAAATATAAGGTTTATGCGTTTATGATTCATGCCTTCTTCACCGCACTTATGGGCGGGCTATTAGCACTATATACGCTGCATATAGAGCCTTACACTATCTTCAGCTTATCGCTTTCTATCGAGGCATTAACAATAACCTTTATCGGAGGGAGGGGAACATTCCTTGGGCCGTTTATTGGCACCGCAATTATGACAATGCTTTCACATTACCTTGCTACTTATTATACTCTCCACTTGGTCATAGTAGGGGCTATACTATTAGCGATCATCCTCTTCTATCCTGAGGGGATAATCGGAGGGCTGCAAAGGAAATTTAGATTTAAGGGTCTGTAATTATTGAAGACCGAAGTAAGCTTTTTTAATTTCATCTTCTTTGGCTTCTTCTCGTAATCCTTCCCAGACAATCCGTCCCTTTCTCATTACATATAGTCTGTCACATATATGCAAGGCTCGACGTATGTTTTGATCGACTAATAAAAGCGTGAGACCACGAGATTTTAACTTTTCAATCACCTTATATAATTGAGCGGTAAGTATCGGACTTAGCCCCAACGAAATTTCATCAAATATGCAGAGTTTAGGTCTTAAAATCAAGGAGCGGGCGATGGCAAGCATCTGCTGCTCACCTCCACTTAACGTTCCGGCTAGCTGCTTTTTTCTCTCCTTAAGTATTGGGAAGAGCTCATAGACTTCCTCGAGTGTTTCGCTAAACTTTTCTTTGGCTTCCGGTGTAGTTGCGGCTATCTGTAGGTTTTCTAAAACCGAGAGATAGGGGAAGACCCTCTTACCCTCTAAAAGACAGGCGATGCCTCTCCTTACAATCTCGTGAGCGCTTAGGTTATCTATTCTACTCCCTTGGTATTCAATACTTCCGTCTTTAGGATGTAACAAGCCAATTATAGTTTTAATAGTGGTTGTTTTTCCTGCGGAATTTTGTCCACCTAGGAAGACGATTTCTCCTTGGTTAACTTTAAGGCTGACATCATATAATACTTGTATGGCTCCATAAAAAACATCGATGTTATTGACTACGAGCATCTTATTCACCTATGTACGCTTTAACTACCACCTCGTTTTTCAATACTTCATCCACAGAACCCTCGGCGATCTTCCTACCCTCGTTTAAACAGATAAGCCTCTGACAGCTTTTACTAACAGCATCCATTATATGCTCAACCCAAACTATGGTCATTCCCCACTCTTTGTTTAATCGTTCTATCAGCAATCGCGCGTCCCTCATTTCAAGCTCGCTTACACCTGCTGCTAGCTCGTCCAAGAGCAGCAACTTAGGCTGTGTGTTCAAAGCCCTTGCTAACTCGAGTAGTTTTAATTGAACACCAGTTAGTTTACTTGGCTGCTCCTCTCTTAATTCCCATAACCCTACAAATTGTAGGATCTTCGCCGTATTTTCTATAACCTCACCTTTATCCATTTTACGTCCAAAAATACCGCCCATCATCACGTTTTCAAATATAGTCAAAGTTAAGAAGGGTTTGGGGATTTGGTTGGTTTTAGCGATTCCTAGATGAATTATTTTATGTGGTGCTAATCCGGTTATCCGATTACCTTCAAATACAACGTTACCGCTGGTAGGTGGGTACATGCCTACTATCAGATTTAAGAGAGTTGATTTACCAGAACCATTCGGACCGATCAGCCCAACAATTTCTTTTTCGTTAATCTCGCAGCTGAATTCTTCGAGAGCAACTAGTCCTCCGAACTTCTTGGTTAGACTTTTACATTGTAAGAGAGGAGGCATCGATTTTTCTTATCTAAGCCCCTTTATGTATTTTTCGAAAGGGTAACTCGGTTGGAAAGCCTTTGATCAACCCCGGTTTTAGCGCGGGCTTTCCCCAGATGCTTTCAAAATCCTTCAGCTGTTTTTCGTCGAATACGGGTCCGTCTCTACAGACAAGGTATCTTCCTATGGCGCAGGAGCCGCAGAGGCTTATGCTGCACTTTATGTATCTTTCTAGGCTTGCTTGAATAGGGATTTTGTTGGCTTTTGCTATATAATAGATTTTCTTTATCATCTCTTCTGGTCCGCAGGTGTAGATCTGGTCGAATCTGCTTTCTTTGAGTATGTTGCTTAGTGGGTCTGTTGCCACACCCTTAAACCCTAGGCTTCCATCTTCAGTTACGTAAATCAGTTCTACGCCTTGCTTTTCTAAGCGTCTGGCTCTTGGGAGTAGGGGTATGGTGTCTGCTGTCTGCCCGGCTAAGATTAACGTAACCCTTCTTCCGCTTTCAACGAGCTTTTCAGCCAGAGGCATTAATGGGGCTATACCTGTTCCGCCTCCCACGAGTAGGTTTGAGTAGCCTTTGGTGGCGAAGCCTCTGCCATATGGTCCTCTAACCCAGATTGTTTCACCCGCCTTCTTTTTACAGAGCTTCTCGGTACCTCTGCCTACTGGTCTGACTGTTATGGCTGCTAGTGCGCCGATCTCTGATAGGCTCATGGGGCACTCGTTCTCAGAGGGGACCCAGATCATGACGAACTGACCGGGCTCGGCTTTCGAACATGCTTCGTCTCTGAACCTTATGGTGTAGGTTATATTCGAATCTCTTTCTACCGACTCCACTTTTACCGCCCTTATTCGGTCAATTTTTATGCGCGAGTCCAACTACTTCAGCCACGCTCCTATAGCCTTTTGACTTCAGGTATGATGCTAATCCTTTGCGGATCTTTCTGAAGACCTCTAAGCCCCCGTATGCTACAGCCGAACCTATCTGAAGCGCTGATGCTCCTGCTAGGAGGTATTCTACCGCGTCTCGCCAAGTTGATATGCCGCCTGAGCCTATGATGGGGATCTTTATGCTCTCGTAGATTTCGTAGACACATCTTAGTGAAATGGGTTTGAGCGCTGGTCCTGAGAGCCCGCCCACCTTGTTTGAGAGTATCGGTTGCGCTGCCTCAACATCTATAGCCATAGCTCTGATTGTGTTAGTAGCCGTTATAGCATCAGCTCCAGCCTTTTCAGCGGCCTCTGCTACCTCAACTATGTTAGGTAGGTTCGGTGAGAGTTTGACGAAGATGGGTTTACTAGAAGATTGTTTTACATACCTCACTATCTTCTTGACGAGCTTAGGGTCGTGCCCAACCTCTAAACCCACACCCTTAACGTGAGGACATGATAGGTTCAGCTCATATGCTTTAGCGCAGCTCCCCTCAAACACCTTAGCGAGCTCCCCAAATTTCTGGGCATCTTCCGCAAAGAGGCTTACTACTACCGGTTGATTCTGATCTTTGATCTTCTTAAGCTCCCTTAGGAAGGCTTTAGCGCCCGGGTTCGCTAAGCCTATCGCATTTATGTACCCGCACTCAACAGCTACGATCGTTGGGTTTCGATATCCTTCTCTCGGCTCTAAGCTTATGGACTTGGTCACCACCGCTCCTGCGCCAGACTCCAGAGCCCTCAGGAGGAGTTCTGCTGAATCGCCTAAGATGCCTGAGGCGAGCATAAGCGGGTTCTTCATCCTTAGCCCTCTTAGGTCTACACTCAGGTCCACCGCTGTCTTCAATTAGGCTCAGTGTATCTTTTTAACCACACATGTATAAGGATTATGCGACAAGTGGTTAGAGTTGGAGTCAACTGTTTTGGCTACGGAGGCTGGGTTGGTGCTGGTCGATGAGGGGTTGAAGCCTTTGCTAGCGAGGCCTTATGGTGCTGAGCCCTTTAACGCATATAGGCTACTCCTACTAGGCGAACCGAACACCTCTCTTGAAGAGTTCTTGAAGGAAGCAGCAACCTTGGGGGTTAGTGAGTTCAAGGCTGTGGAGGAGGGTGTGAGGGCTGCTGTAGAGGCGCTTGGCTATAAATGTACTCTGGTAGGGGAGGATGTTGCCGCTAGGCTTAAGGAGAAGAAGCTCGATCTGATCGTTACCTCAGGGTTGGTTGATAGCTCTGCGGAGGCTGAGGAGCTTGTGCGTGAGGCAGCCATCTATTTGGCTGAAGCTAAGATTAGAGAGGCTTCTGCTAAACCGGATCTTCAAGTGATACAATCCATACAGGCGTTAGATGAAGTGGATAAGGCAGCCAACATATTTAACTCACGCTTAAGAGAGTGGTACGGTCTGCACTTCCCAGAGCTCTCAGATATTCTATCTGAGCCGGAGCAATACATCGATTTCATATTGACTGTTGGTCATAGGGATCGTGTAAAGGATTTTGTCAGCGAGTTAAAGCTCGCTGAGAAGAAGGTTAAAGTCATACTTGAGGCCTCAGAGAAGTCAAAGGGCGCTGAAATAAGAGAGGAAGACCTTAGCAGGGTGAGGATGCTCGCTAAAGAGGTCAAGGATCTCCACGCATTAAGAAAGTCACTCCAAAGGCACATAGAGGTGACGATGAGTAAAATAGCACCTAACTTGACCGCTATTGCGGGAGCCACGATAGCCGCGAGGCTTATAGCGAAAGCTGGTGGCTTGGAGAAGTTGGCTAGGTTGCCTGCGAGCACTATACAGGTCTTGGGTGCTGAGAAGGCGCTCTTTAGAGCACTGCGTACGGGTGCGCCTCCACCTAAGCACGGGATAATCTTTCAGCATAAGCTCGTTCATTCAGCCCCTTCTTGGCAGAGGGGTAAGGTGGCTAGGTCTCTTGCTGCGAAGATAGCGTTGGCGGCTAGGGTTGACGCCTATAGGGGTGAGAGGGAAGAAAGGCTTGACACGCAGTTAGAGAAGAGGATAGAGGAGATCAAAGCAAAGTATCCGAAGGCGCCTAAACCATCTAAACAGAAGGGGGCTAAGTATGGGGCTAAGAAGCGGAGAAATAGGAAGTAGGCTGATTAGGTTAGAGGTTGATGGGCAGAGTAGGCTTGCCACTCTAAACCTAGCGCCCGGAGTGAGCGTGTACGGCGAGAAGCTGGTGGTGGTTGGGGGTAAAGAGTACAGGGTATGGGATCCGTTTCGAAGCAAGCTGGCAGCAGCCATACTTAAAGGGCTTAAGGATATAGGTCTAAGGGAAGGGCATAGCGTCCTCTACTTAGGCGCATCTACAGGCACAACCCTCAGCCACGTCTCAGATATAGTTGGTGAGAGGGGTGTGGTCTTTGGTGTAGAGTTCTCGGCTAGAGTTGCTCGAGAGCTGATAGAGCGGGTAGTTAAACATAGGAGGAATGTTGTGCCGATAGTTGCTGATGCTAGGCATCCTAGGCTCTACCCCTCCATATATGGTAAGGTCGATCTGGTTTACTGCGACATAGCCCAACCAGACCAGACGGAGATAGCGGTGGAGAACTGTAGAATCTATCTTAAGAGTGGGGGGAAGCTGCTGCTGGTGGTTAAGTGTAGAAGTATAGATGTAGCGATGGAGCCTACTTTAGTTGTGAAGCAAGAAGCATCGAAGCTCAAGGAGAGCGGTTTCAAGATCAACCAAGTTGTTGAGCTCGAGCCCTTCGACAAAGATCACGCGCTCATATACGCTGAGCCTCAAGAATAGAAAGGTATTAAGGAGGGCTGAAGGAGATCTATGAGAAGGTGAGCTCATGATTAAGGTTAGAGATATCATGGTTTCACCAGTAATAACGGTTGATGTGAACACAAGCGTTGAGGAGGCTTGCAGAATAATGGGTGAAAAGCACATAGGAAGCGTCATCGTAACCGAAGGCGGGAAACCAGCTGGAATCTTCACCGAAAGAGACCTTCTAACCAAGATCCTCTTAAAAGATGTGAAGTTGCTGAAAGAGAGGGTTAAAGAGTTTATGAGCAGCCCCCTTACCGTCATCACCCCGGACTTCGAACTAAGAGAGGCGGCTAGGGTTATGACTCAACTAAAGATTAGGAGACTGCCAGTTGTGCAGGAGGGGCATCTGCTAGGTATCATAACTTCAGCAGACATAACCAGGGCGATAGGGGAGAGCCCCCTCAGCATATAAGAGGTTAGATTCGCTTGAGTAGGAGTGTCAAGCCAGCTAGATGCGTTGAATGCGGTCGCCTCATACCTGAAGAGGAGGCTTCTTGGAGGGTCTGCTCTATGTGTGGTGACAGCATCTGCCTAGAGCACACATACTATATGCGTGTCAAGCGAACTGGACTCTACGACACATACTTCGACGTGGTTAGGGTATGTAAGAGGTGTAAGATCTAGCCTACTTCTTGGATAGGAAGGCTTTTAGACCCTCCTGCGCCTCTGGGCTGCTTATAACTAGGTTGAAAGCTGCGCGCTCTAGTGTTTGAAGCGTCTCTCTATCGGAGTCTAGAGATCTGTTTACGGCTTGCTTTATGAGGCGGAGTGCAAAGCCACTCTTAGAAGCCAGCTTAGTAGCTAGCTCCATAGCAGCCTCCTCGAGCTTCTCATTGGGTACAACTTGGTTCACAAGTCCAGCCTCATACGCGCGTTTGGCGTCCCACCTATCCCCTGTGTAGAGGAGCTCTTTAGCTCGCCTCAACCCTATTATACGAGCCAACCTAATGGTCGAGCCCCCGCCGGGCATAAGACCTCGATTAATGTGCTCATCGCCAAAGATCGCCTGCTCAGAAGCGACGACTAGATCGCAGCAGAGGGTCAACTCAAGCCCCCCAGCTAGAGCATAGCCATTCACAGCAGCGATCACAGGCTTATCTAAACACTCAATCTTAAAGAAGACTTCATCAAGCATCTGAATATAATCAAAGATCCTATTCTGCTGTGCCTGCGCCATAAACTTCAGATCGGCGCCAGCGCAGAACGCTCTACCGGAGCCAGTCAACACAACAACCTTTATCTGCTGATCTTGCTCAACATCATCTAACGCCTGCTTTAATTCGTTGAGTAAGGTTGGGCTCAGGGCATTCAGAGCCTCCGGCCTATTTAATGTAATCTTTGCAATAGGTGCCTTCTTCTCTAAAATGATCTGAGTGAAAGGCATATACCTTCACGTCACCAACCCTTCTCTTAAAGTTTTTGTAGCTAGGGTGCCGCTTAACAGTTGATGGGGCGTGGTTTCAATAGCGCTTCCCAAAAAGATTGAGGAGAGGTCGAAAGAGGAGGCTGAGAGGACTGGTGCCTCAGAGGAGGAGCTTATTGTTGAAGCGCTAGCGAAGGCGTTCAATGAAAACCTTGACCCAGAGGTAAGAATCGAGATCCACCTAAAACTTTCAGAAAAATTCCTGAAGGAGGCGGAAGAACTTTTGAGAAAAGGCGATCTCACCCAGGCATCAGAGAAGGCTTGGGGGGGCTGCTTCTCAAATCGTAAAGGCTTTCGCTGCAAAAGAGGGGAGGGAGCTTAGAAGCCACGGAGAGCTACACCAACAAGTCGCCAAGATCGACAGACAAGCTAAGGGTGAGGGGATAAGGTCGCTTTGGCAGTCTGCTGGTATGCTTCATCAGAACTTCTATGAAAACTGGCTTCCTCAGGAGATGGTCAAAGCTAACATTGAGGATGTGAAGAAGTTTGTGGAGAAGATGAAGATGCTTCTAAAATGATTAAAGCACTTAAAGCTGGCTTTCGTAAAGATAGTTTGTTTCTCCGCCTTGAATAGTAGAGGCGAGCTTCTCCTCGACTGAAGTTGGGAGCTTCCAGCGTTTGGAGTAGGCTTTGCGCCTGTCTCCTCATCTGCTGGTTCGGGGGTCTCACAGCTCCCCCATCCCATAGAGCTCGTTACCCTATGGGCTAAACTTCCATTTCACCTCGCCACGTAGGCTCATAGGTCATCGCAACATGCTCAAATATCCCTCATCTTTTCATCTATTTAAACCTAGCCCATTCATCCCGAGCTAAAGATCTAGGTTTTCTGGGAACCCGTCTTTATGAAGGGTTCAACTCTAATATATGTGGGGATCTTGATCTGATGGTGATGGTTGAGCGGGTAATAATGGAGGTGGATCTGGACTACTTTTATGCTCAGTGTGAAGAAGTTAGAAACCCCGCTCTTAAAGATAGACCCGTGGTTGTCTGTATCTACTCTGGGCGTGGGGGTGATAGTGGTGCTGTCACCACAGCGAACTATGTTGCTAGAAGGTATGGTGTGCGCTCCGGTATGTCTATTGTAAGGGCTAAGCGGCTTCTCCAAGGCGTTGATGCGGTCTTTCTCAAAGCAGACCTAGACTACTACGATGAGGTCTCCCGGAGGGTAATGAACATACTCAGAGGCTACGCTGATGTATTCGAGGAGGTTAGTGTTGATGAGGCCTACCTTGATGTAACAGATAGGGTTAGAGGGGATTATGAGGAAGCTAAGCGGCTCGCTCTAAAGATCAAAGATGAGATCAAACGGGTTGAAAAACTAACCTGCTCAATAGGCATAGGGCCAAATAAGGTCATAGCGAAGATAGCTTCAGACTACCAGAAGCCAGATGGGCTTACGGTAGTAAGACCTGAGGAGGCTGCTGGGTTCATAGCGAAGATGGATGTCGATAAGCTCCCGGGTGTGGGCGCTAAGACGAAGAAGTTGCTTGATGAAATGGGTGTGAAGACCATAGGCGACCTCGCTAAGCAAGACCCTCAGAAGCTCGTCTCAATCTTCGGGATGAAGATTGGAAACTACCTTTACAATGCTGCAAACGGTAGAGACGATGAGCCTGTAAAGGAGAGGACCGAACCCACTCAGTTCAGTAGGATCATAACTTTGAAGCAAGATGCCCAGACGGTGAATGAGGCTGAGGGGTATATAGATGAAATCTGCCGAGACCTCTACGCTAAGGTTTCCTCTCAGGGCTACGCCTTTAAGAGCGTTGGTGTGTTCTGTGTAAGCGACGCTCTATCAACATATTCACGCAGCGAGACATATGAGCATCCTCTCGACGGATATGATAATCTGAAGAGCGTTTCTATCGCGCTCTTAGCTAGGCTGCTTGAAGAGGAGAAGATAAAGATCAGGAGGGTGGGTGTTAGGGTTTCTGATCTCGTCAAGAAGCGCGGTCAGAGGACGCTCTATGAATACCTAACCTCTACGGCTGAGTGATCTTTATCGCTTGAACGGGGCACTGAGTTTCACAAGCCAAGCAGAAGATGCAGTCCTGCTCCCTCACCGGGTCAGACTTATCTGTCCTATATTTTTCGTGCAACTCACCTTCAAGAGGCCACTTATCCTTCCCTGTACCAGCCTGACCCTCGTTTAGAGCCCACTCAAAGACGTTGACTGGGCAAACATCCATGCAGATGCCGTCGGCGATGCAGCAGTCCCAGTCTACAGCCACCTGTGTGCCGTGTATGCCCAGCTTTGTGGGGTAGGGTTTGCCGTCTCCATCCAACCGCTGCTTGCCTTCAGCCCTCACCTTATGCCCCTTATGCTCACCTGTGATCGGATATTCATCAACCTTCTTCAGAAAATCCGCATCTATGGGTTTGGGTTTAAAGTCAACCTCCCTTACCAAGGCGCATCAAGTAGGATGTGCCGGCGCAGATGTAAATATTTTTCTGCTAAGATATTAGGATAAGGTGTGTAGTTTTTGCTACCCGCTCTCCTCAATTAACACCTTGCTATGGTAAACGCTTATATTCTGTCAAAAGGTTGGTCTGTCAAGGGAAGCCGGTGCCGAAAGAGAAGTATGATGTAATCATAGTTGGCGCAAGCCCAGCTGGCATATTCGCTGCATTGGAGTTAACGAGGAAGTCAGATCTAAGCGTGCTTATAATCGACAAAGGGAAGGACATCTCCCAGCGCCAACACCAAGGTGAGTCTCTAATAAGCGGGTGGGGTGGAGCCGGAGCTTTCAGTGACGGTAAACTCAACTTCTCCACAACGTCAGGTGGGTGGTTGAGGGAGTATGTTGGGGTTGAGCGGCTGAAGCAGCTAATGGATGAAGTTGATAAGATCTACCTTGAATTCGGCGCATCCAATCAGGTATATGGAGTTGACCTTGACGAGATAGCGCATATCGTGAGAAAAGCAGCCTTCGCAGGTTTGAAGCTGATACCGTTTAGAATACGCCATCTGGGTTCAGACATGGCGCCGCTCATACTACAGAGGATGAAGAAGGCTCTGGAAGAGAGGGCGGAGATTAGGCTTGAAACCGAAGTGACGAAGATATTGACCTCAAACGATGTTGTGAGCGGTGTTGAGTTAAGGAGCGGCGAAAAGATCTACGCTGAGCACGTTATCGTAGCAGCTGGAAGAGCTGGTGCGAGCTGGCTTAGGCAGGAAGCAGCTAGGCTTGGGATAAAGCTGATGGCAAACCCAGTTGATATAGGGGTGAGGGTTGAGGTTCCAGCAGCTATTATGCAAGAGATAACCGATGTCCTCTATGAGCCCAAGTTCCTCTTCTACTCCAAATCCTTTGACGATAGAGTGAGGACGTTCTGCGTCTGCCCAAATGGGTTTGTGGTGCCTGAGTATACAGATGACTTGGTTACTGTGAATGGGCATAGCTACTTGAATAAGAAGAGTGATAACACGAACTTCGCCCTCCTTGTCAGCACCAAGTTCACCGAGCCTTTCAATGACCCTATAGCGTACGGCAAGTATATAGCTAAATTAGCAAACCTTCTGGTAGGTGGGGTTATGGTTCAGAGGCTGGCTGACTTAGATGAGGGTAGAAGGTCGACACCAGAGAGGCTGGCGAAGAGCATAGTCGAGCCAACATACAAAGACGCTAAGCCAGGTGATCTGAGCTTCGTATTACCCGCAAGGTACCTTATAGGCATAAAGGAGATGCTTCAGGCGCTGGATAAAGTCACACCAGGGGTCTACAGCAAACACACCCTACTCTACGGGGTTGAGGTTAAGTTCTATTCGTCGAGGTTAGAGCTGAGTAACTGCTTAGAAACCAGGATAAAGAACCTCTTCGCTATTGGGGATGGTGCTGGGATTACACGCGGCTTGGTCCAAGCCTCAGCCTCAGGTCTGATAGCTGCTAGAGAGATCCTAGCTAGGAAGGGCATAGACGCTGAGAAAAAGAGCGTAGGTATTTAAACCCCGCACCTCTAGAGATGCGTAAGCGATGCCAGAAGAGTTAGCTACGGTAGAGACCTCTGATGAGATAGTATACTTAGCATACAGGGCTAGACGCAGGAATTCGAGGAAAGGTGAGAATGGTAGGGTTCTTGTGGTCGGTGGGAGCTACCTATACCACGGAGCACCCCTACTTTCAGCGCTAGGGGCATCTAAGGTCGGTGTGGATCTGGTCTACTTGGCCGTGCCGAATGTGATAGCAGCGCCGATCAGAGCCTACTCACCTACATTCATAGTCCTACCGCTGCCAGACGCTAAACTCACAGTTGGCTGCGTGAACAGGCTTCTGAAGTGGCTTCCTGAGGTGGACGCTGCGGTAGTAGGCCCGGGTTTAGGTAAACAGAAGACTGATGGTATGAAGAAGCTGGTTAGAGAACTTGCTCTTAAAGGTGTGAAGGTCGTGTTAGACGCTGATGCCCTAAGAGTAGAAGTGACTCAAGAGGTAGCTGGTAAGCCAAGCGTGCTCACCCCGCACCAAGGAGAGTTCAAAAGGGTCTTCAGCAAAGAGCTTGATGAGAAGCTGGAGAGCAGAGCCACAGCGCTAAAGGAGGCAGCCGCGCAAGCTAAGACAACGATCCTCCTAAAGGGTGCCGTAGACATAATCTCAGATGGAACTAGAGTAGCGTTCAACAGAACTGGTACACCAGCCATGACCGTAGGAGGTACGGGTGACGTTTTGGCGGGTGTGGTTGCCGCCTTCCTCGCTTTGGGCGCTGAGCCTTTTGCAGCGGCTGCTGCTGGCGCATATATTAACGGTTTGGCCGGTGAGGCTGCTGAGAAGGAGCTTGGTCTACATATAACTGCTGTTGATGTGGCTGGGAAGATACCTTATGTGTTGAAGCGCTTTGACCGAGTAGGCTGAATACCGTTGCCTAGCTATGGGCTCGGTTCACTCTGGAGCAGAATAGAGGATGCGCTCAGAGGGCTGATACCAGTCTACGACAAGGTAAATAGAGTGATCTCTTTAGGCCAAGACCTCAGGCTGAGGCGCCTAGCTGTGGCTAAAGCGATTAAGGGTAGGGATCTTTTAGTACTTGATGCTGGCTGCGGACCCGGTACGATGAGCAAAACAATCCTCGACTTAACAGATTGCGTGAAGCAGATCATACTCCTCGACCCCCTTAAAGAGATGCTTAAGCAGTCTAAACATAGGTTGGGTGATGAGAGGTGTGCGTTTGTGCAAGCGATCTTCGAACACCTGCCTTTCAAAGCCGGCTTATTCGATGCTTCTGTCAGCGCTTTTGCACTCAGAGATGCCTTTGATCTAACCAGAGCGCTCACCGAACTCAGCCGTGTAGTTAAGTGTGGTGGGGTTATGCTGATCTTGGATCTAGGTAAGCCCAGCAGTAGGCTGCTTCAAGCTGCCATTGGAGTTTATTGGCGGATCTTGGCGCCGCTCTTAGCTTCAGCCTACATAGGCAAAGAAGGGCTAATCTATAGGCTACTTTACCACACGTACCTCAAGCTACCAACTAACGCTCATCTAAAGGAGATGGTTGGGAGGCTTTTTACACGAATCGAGTTGGAGGAGAGGATGATGGGTGGAGTGATTATACTCTTGGCTGTGAAGTAGCATCGTCACCATCTTTTTAACCCTTATAAGCTTGGTTCAGCATAGTGGTCTTATGCTTGGCAGAACAGCCTCAGCAGCTGCGGTGATCTCAGTTGTTGCTTTAGTTTTAGCTGCTATAAGTGGGTACTTCGTAAACTTACAGGAGAAGAGAGCCGAGGACCTTAACGCTGATGTGGCTGATCTACGATATAGGTTGCAAAACATAGAGGCTAAGGTTCAGAACCTATCTCAGAGCGCTTCTCAGCTATCGAATCAGATGAATCAGCTAGCGAACACAAATGTTAGGTTGCTGAGTGAGATAGCAGCGCTCAACCAAAGCGTGCCGACACAGACTCTCGTTGAGATAATTTCAGCCCTAAACCAGTCGCTAACATCAAAGCTGGATATGCTGAACCAGAGCTTAACAGCGTTGAAGGAGAGGGTTGCTGAGACCGAGCTGAACGTCTCACAATTAAACTCAACCATAACGGCGATGAATAAGGAACTAGCTACTATAAGTAGACAGACGCCTGGTAGGGTTTATGAGAAGGTCTACAAGTCGGTTGTGGTTATAAGGACATCGCTGGGGCAGGGCTCAGGCTTCGTATATGGTGAGAACCTGATCTTAACGAATTGGCATGTGGTAGAGGGAGTTAACGAAGCTGATATTCAATTCTATGATCAGACGAGAACCGCTGCTGCTGTCTTAGCGACAGACCCGTACTCTGATGTGGCTGTGCTGAAGATCGATAGGAAGCCGGCTGATGCTCTTCCTCTAAAACTAGGGAACTCTTCAGCGATATGGATAGGGGAGACTGTAGTAGCCGTAGGTAACCCACTTGGGTTGACAGGCAGCCTCTCAGTAGGTGTGATAAGCCAAGTCAATAGGCTCCTAGACCTTGAACCGATCATAGTACCAGTCCTACAGCTCGACATAACCATAGCGCCGGGCAGCTCAGGCGGCCCGCTTCTGAACTTAGATGGTGAGGTTATCGGCATAACTAACGCAGGCACATCCGTAGGCTTTAGCTTCGCCATACCCTCAAACATGGTTAAGAGGGTAGCCTCAGACCTCATATCAAAGGGCTATTACCAGCACCCCTACTTCGGCTTCTCCGCGATAACACTAACCCCTGAAATCATTAAAAGGTATAACATACTGGATGTTGATCCCTATCAGAACGGGCTCATGGTAATAAAGGTTGAACGTAACACCCCTGCTGAGAAGGCTGGATTAAGGGCTGCGACGCTAGTAAGAACGCTTACAGGCTCTGCATATAAGCCTGGTGATATAATATTGGCTATCGACGGTAGGCGGACATACACTAACGAAGATTGGTTTGCATACGTTTCTCTGAACGTTTCACCCAACCAGAAGGTTGTTTTGACCATACTCAGGGAGGGAAAGACCATCAACTTAGAGATTATACCTACTGCCAGACAACCTTACCAAGGCTAACATTAATCCTACAGCTTAAATACCTAATCTACTCGATACCTTGCCTAGAGGTCTTAAGAGTTGCCGCAAGCATACTGCGTAAAATGCAGAAAGAAGGTTGAAATAAAGGACCCCAAACCCACCACACTCAAGAACAACAAGCCAGCAATCGTAGGCGTATGCCCGAACTGCGGAACCAAAGTATTCAGAATCGGAAAGGCTTAGAGGGGAGACCTAACCCCCTCACCTTACCTTTTTCTCACCCAGTAAGGGGGCTAGCAGACCTGCTACATCATTAAAAATTACCTTTCAGCATTCTAGAGAGGGCTGATTAAACTATTGGTTTCTCCGCAACCCCCTCTTCGATCTTTATAATCGTCCTCACACCTTCTCTCATCTTTTTCAAGACTTCTATGGCTCCTCTTTTCAGCAGAAATTCGTTGTTGTTGCCGCATCTGTAGGAGTAGGTGCATCTTGGGCAGCCTGTCTCCGACTCGCACCTACACCCCTCCACTATTTCTAAAGCGCTTCTATGCGCCTCCTCGAATCTATCGTATAGGGCTTTTGTAGCCCCGTTTCCTCCTACAGCACCATCGTAGATGTAGATCAGCCCGGTCGCACCTAGGCTTATGCCTCCCATGTCTTCTGCCGCACCCCCTGTTATTGGGTTGGTCGCTTCTATCATCAGATGCTCTGTGGCGTGGAAGCTGCTCATCAAAGCGTACTCCTTCTGCTCAGCATATCTTTGGAGGGTTTGGTCTGGGGTCGGTGCTTTGAAGACTATGCCTTTTGTGCTGAATCTGTAGGTTACTGGCTGCTGGAGGAGCACCGGCTTACCTTTAGCTGTTGGGTTGTTGATGTCCACATTCACATACCCTATCACCTTCTTCTCTATCTCCAACTCAACCCGCTTAACCTCCATACCATAGACTCTTTTCGACTCGATCTCGCTCAATATTCTCGGCCACTCCTCCTTAAGCGGTCTTGTGAAGTACGGGTAGTTGTGGGGCAAAGTTTCGAGCTCAGCGTAGCTTCTAGCACCATCTATCTTCAGAACCTTGCTGCGGTATCTTACACCCGCGTGCAGATAGACCGCTTCCGGGTGAAGCTCATCTAATGCTTGAGGTAGAGACCTCTCACCAATCCTCCTACCGTTAAAGAGTATTGTAACATTCTCACCACTCCCTCTTATGTTATATGCTGCTAAGATCCTTCTGGCTACAGCGATGTCTGGCTTAAGTAGATCCTTGAATCTGCGGAGCAGACCTTTTGAGGCAAGGTTATCTATTATCTGCTCATATCCTTGAAACTCGTCTCTGCTGATTGGTTTGTCTAAGGCTGCTGCTAAGATCTGCTTCTCAGCAACCGACGGGTTGTAGGGATCTGCGTAAGCCTGCTCTATGTTCTTAAAGTATTCTTCGGGGTGGTTTCTATAGTATTGGCTTATGGGGTCGTTATCTCTTAGGAGTAGGAAGATGAGCGCCTCTTGCCCTCTTCTACCAGCCCTACCAGCCCTCTGTATCAACCGATTCACAGGTACTAGATCTGAGACCACCGCATCAACAGAGCCTATATCCAAGCCTAGTTCTAGTGTGGGTGTTGCTGAGATCGCTTTGATCGTGCCTTTTCTGAAGCCATCCTCAACCTTCCTCCTCCACTCCTCTGGTAATCCGGCTCTATGCACAGCGATATCTACGCCCTCCCGCTTAGCGTAGTAAGCATTCAACTCAGCACCAAGGTGTGAGCTCGAGAAGATCAGGGGCTTATACCCCGCCTTAAACAGCCTCTTAATGGTATCCACTACCAGCGCTCGGTGGCTTCGCAGAGTGGGGAACAAGATTGTGAAGTGTAGTATGCCGTGCCTGCCCTCATCCTCTTGGATCACCCTAAATCTTCGCCCAAAGAGCGTATTGCAGAACTCAGCCGGATTCGCTACGGTAGCCGAAGCAGCTATTATCTGAAGCCTACCTGCAAGCCGCTCAAGCCTCTTCACTATAAAGTGGACGTTTGAGCCGAATGTACCCTTATACACGTGCACCTCATCAACCACCAGCATCCTCACCGTATGGAGCAGCCGGCTGAACGCAGTTCTATGTAGTAGATGGTGGTGTATGGTGTCGAAGTTGGTCAGCACGATGTGAGGGGGCTCAAGTAGAATGCGCTCCCTATCCCTTCTAGGAGTATCCCCGTCAAAAACGTCCACACCAACACCAACCGATTCAGCCAACATTCTAATCTTATGCAGCTGGTCACGTGCAAGCGCCTTGGTTGGGTAGATGAAGAGGGCTTTGATCTTCGGCTGCTCTACACGTAGCCCACCAAACTTGCTACTATATGTTGAGAGCGTAGTCAACACAGGTAGGGTAAAAGCCTCTGTCTTACCGCTACCAGTAGGTGCCACGATCACAACATCCTCACCATTGAGTATGTGCTTGATGGCCTCTTCTTGGAAGCTGTAGAGGTGCTCTACACCCATCATCTCCAGCGTCTTCACAAGTGGTTGTGGTAGGTTGAGGGAAGAGGGTGCACTACCTGGCTTAGGCTTAGCTTCCTCTATAACATTATAAGCTACAACATAGTCTTGCTTAGATGTTAAAGCGTCGTAAACTACAGCCGGGATGCTGTACCCTTTCTTCTCCACATCACCTATTATACGCCGAATCTCCTCCCTCTTGCGGATAAAACCCTCCTCCTCTAAGAGATCTTCAAGAGGCTTCTTCACATCTATCTTCCCTGTGTCGTAGGCTAAGAGCATCTGCAGATACTCTTCATCCTCACCCCTACCTCTGCTTTCGAGTATGTGTTTTAACTCACATTTCTTGCAGTAGAATAGCGCTCTACCATCGTAGGTTCGCTTCACCTCAAGCCTAGATCCACATCTTGGACACCGATACTTCTGCACACAATCTTTACTCACAGGCTTTTAATAAAAGCCTTATCTCCACCTCCTCCTTACACAAAGAATTGAAAGCCTTGGCTTCAAGGCTTAGGCTTCTTTGTCCTGACAGGAGAGATCTCATCTAGGGGCGTCGGGCGGATATTGAAAGTTGATGAGCTAGCGAAGCTGGGCCTAGATGCTAGACAGAATTTCAAACAGAGAATTGAAATAAGCTTCGTCACCCTTTTTATACTCCCCGAGGAGGTTCTGCTGTGCAGGCGTAGCTTCGGGGATGTTTCATGCAGAAGGATGTTCAGATATGTGTGGTTGGGAAGGTTTTCAAGCCTAATAGAGTGAAGGTTTTAGCCTTAAACAGAGCCCTCAGCAGCTACTTTGGGCTTGTGAAGTGGTATCTCCACTTCAACTCTAGGTCCAAGAGTTTTCTGCACGAGAACTGCTATGCGACAGCTAAAGAGCTCTTCGATCTCAACACAGCTTTAATCCAAACTGCGAGGGACAAGGTTGTTGAAATCTTGCAGAGCTTCGCAAAAAACAAGAAAGAGGGCAGCGTTTTAAGGCTCAAGAGGATATCCATACGCTTCGATAGGAGATGCTACAGCTTCTCTAAGACGACAAACGTTCTAACGCCGTACTGGCTGACGCTAAGCCTGAACAGAAAGGAGAGGGTCAGCCTGCCGATAGTCTTCGGAGAAAGGCAGAAACAAAGGATTGAGGAAGCTTTCAGAGGAGAGTGGCGATTCACGACAGTTGAAATGGTTAAACGTGGTGGAGATTGGTATGCTCATTTCGTTCTTAAGAAGGCTGTCGAAGTTCCCGATGAAACCGAGACCGTGATAGCGGTGGATAGAGGTGAGCACAATCTAGCCGTTGCAGTAGCCATATCAAAGAACAACCCGAATAAGCCCAAAAAGGGTCGGTTCTGGAGAGGCGAGGAGATCAAGAGGATAAGAGGGCTCTATGGGCATATCAGAAGGAGGCTTCAGGAAAAGAGGCTTCTGAAGAAGGTTAAGGAGCTTAGGGGAGAGGAGAGGCGCAAAGTAAACCAGCAACTACACATCATAGCCAACCAGATAGTCGCCTACGCTAAACAGTTCCCCAAGCCGATAATAGTGATGGAAAACTTGAACGGAATAAGGGGTATCTTCAAGAAGTCTGAGAAGCTAAATAGAAGATTCCACAGCCTACCGTTTAGAAAGCTACAAACCATCATAGAATACAAGGCTCTCCACGAAGGAATAGAAGTCAGATACCTAACGAAGAAGGAGACAAAAAATACTTCGAAGACATGCCACAGATGCGGGTATGTTACCCAAGTTAGGGGCAGAATCTTTAGGTGTCCAAAATGTGGAATCGAGTATGACAGAGACTTGAACGCTTGTGTTAACATAGCCCATAGGGTAACGAGCTCTATGGGATGGGGGAGCTGTGAGCCCCCCGAACCAGCAGATGAGGAGACAGGCGCAAAGCCCACTCTAAAGGCTGGAAGCCTCGCCCCTTTAGGGCGGGGCAGCTCACTTGAATAAGTCTTCCTTTAGCGGCCTTATAAGATACTTAGCGCCAACAAACCCAACCTCGTATTCATACCCTCTTATAAGAGCAGCTGGGCACATCTTCGTCTTACCCATCACGAGCTCAGCGGCTGAAGCGAGCTCATCAGCGACCGCTATCTCAGTGACCTTCAACACCTTTCCAAATGTGTCTGGTTTGCCTCTGTAATCTAGGATAGGGTTAAGCCCATAAACACCTATGGCGAACTGAACCTGCCCTCTGCGCCAAGCTCTCCCATATGTGTCGGTTATTATTACTGCTGGCTTAACACCAGTCCTAGCCTCTATCTGCTCAGCTATCTTCTCAGCTGAGCGGTCTGGGTCTTTAGGTAGGAGGGCTGCGTATCCTTCAGGCACATTTGACTGGTCTACTCCAGCGTTTGCGCAGACTATCCCAAGCTTTGTTCTCGTTATTATTATGCCACGCTCAACTCTCAAGACCATCCTACTCTCTTTTAGAATCAGCTCCACGATTCTAGGGTCTTTATTCAAGCGCCTTGCTAACCTCACCGCTTTCGGTGAAGGCTTTACACCATCGAGTTTAACGAGCCTACCCTCAGCCTTTGAAACCGCTTTCGAGGTGACTACAATTATATCGCCCTTCAAGATGGCTAGATTGTTCTTCGCTAACGCTTCAGCCAAAGCTTCACCTAACCTAACACCCTTTCTGATTTCGCCTAACCCAGTTATAGGGTAGATGGAGACGGTCATCTCCCTTACCGTCCTACTTGTAGTGTAGGGGTTGCAGATCCCTCATGGTCTTAAGCCCTGGTTTAGTCTTTAGCAGTGGCCAGATAGAGTTCACTACGATGGCTGCTGTCGCCATATCTCCTTGTATGGCTGGCTTTATCATCTGATTAACCTCTGGTTTGCCTCTAATGTGTATGCGGTCATACTCCTCTTCTGCTCCGATGTAGGCTTTGAAGAGCAGGGTTATGCGCGCTCCCCCATCCACATATCCTCGTGCTATCTGTTGAAGCCCAGCAACCCTACCAGCTGGTACGGTGTAGTAGGGGCTGCTTACCTGCTTAGATGCTAATATTGGTGTGGGTTGCTCAGCCTCTATACGCTGAAGCCTCCAACCTAAGGCGTCACATATCATCGCTATGGATTCCTCAAGCCCAACGTGCCCAGATATCTCTTTCCCCACGATCTTAGATGCGAACTCTTCTTCACTAAGCGCTACACCGATCTTTCTCTGAAAGGCTTGTCTTCGGTGTGAAGCGTCGATAACACGCTCCACAACTATGCTCTCAACTTCTTGGCAAACTGTTGTGAGGAGTGTGACTAAGGTATCCATTAAGAAGCCTGGGTTTATCCCTGTGCCGAGTATGCGGACCCTGTTCTTCTTCGCCAAGTGGTCGAGGTTCTTCGCTAAATCAGGGTGCTTATAGAATGGGTAAGATAACTCCTCGCAAGTTGAGATTACGTTTGCCCCCTCTTTTACACATTCCACTATCTGCTCATACACATCTTGCAGATAGGAGGAGGTTGCGTGTAGAATCAGATCAGGTTTAGATTCTTTAAGAGCCCTACGATAATCTGAAACGACTTTAACACCCGTCACCCCAGACCCTAAGATGACTCCGAGGTCTTCACCAACGTGTCTCACTAGATCTGATGCGCCCACTATCTTCAATCCGCTCTTCTTCGATGCGAGTTTAGCGATCTCTAACCCTATAGCACCTAACCCGATCTGAAGAAACCTTAACTCCTTCAACCCACTTTAGCCTAAGGCGCTCTCTATTTAGGGCTATCTTCCTTAATCTGAAAGACAGATAATTCTGAGCTAAGCGTAAAGATGGGGGGGCCGTTACCCTACATAACAATATTTAACCTCTGCTCGTTTGTGGTGAAGTCTCTGCTTCCTAGATGCATTATTATCTGAACCTTAGTTGGGTCGAAGGTTCTTTTGAACAGACCTTGGTTAACTCTTGCCGCTACTACCTCGCCTACGAAGAATGTGTGGTCTCCTGTGCGGACGCTTTGCACAACTTTACACTCTAGATGCGCTACACACTCTAGGATAGAGGGGGCGTTAACCTTCAGAGAGGGTATGGGGGTTAGCTTCGTTTCTTTAAACTTATCGACTTCACACCCAGAGTGCTCGCCGCAGAATACTGTTTGCTCAATTAAGTCTATTGTAGGTATGTTGACCACAAATTCCCCAGACTTTGCTATGATGGCGTGGCTGTAGCGCTCCAACCCCACTGAGATTCCTAAGAGAGGCGGGTTATGGGATAGAGGTGTGGACCAAGCTAAGGTTATGATATTAGGTTTGCCAGCGTAGGCGCAGCTCACTAGTACAGTGGGTCTCGGATGCATGAGGCGTAGGGCTAAGTTAAGAGGCACTTCTTCTTTCAAATCAGAACACTAAACATATCTACGCGAGGTAGAATAAAAGGTTTGATCACGCAGATCGAAGAAAAAAATAGTACTGAGTATTAAGAAGAGTAAGGTTTAGAAAAAGATTTTGAGTTTCTACCAAAAGATTTACAACATTGCTTCACTTATTCAAACCAAAAAGTGAAGCAGAAGTTAGCCATCACACTTAAATCCCCATTCAAGCCACTAAGGGTTAGAAGACCGAGAGTAGAGATGGCTTTCATAAAGAGGCTTGAGATTAGAGGCTTCAAGTCTTTTGGTGAGAAGACCGTATCTTTAAAATTTGAGCCTGGGTTGACGGCGATAACAGGTCCTAATGGTGGTGGTAAGAGTAACTTAATAGATGCTATACTCTTTGCGTTAGGCGAGAACAGCCCGAAGGCGCTTAGAGTCAATAAGTTATCTTCTTTGATATATGATGGCGGCGAAAATAAGCCGCCCTCTGCTAGGGTTACTGTGGTCTTCGATAACAGCGACAAATCTATCCCCATTGACTCAGAAACCGTAACAATTACTAGGGAGACGGATCAGAAGGGCGAAAGCACATATTATCTGAATGGCAAAAAGACTTCGCGAAATGTTGTTACCGAGATACTTGACTTAGCGCTAATCACTCACGAGGGGTTCAATATAGTTCCTCAAGGGATGGTTATGCACATCTCAGAGATGCTTCCTGATGAGAAGAGGAGGCTGATAGAGGATATCGCTGGTGTATCACCTTTTGACGCAAAGAAGGCCGAAGCACTCAAGCAGCTCCAAGAGGCTGATATGAGGCTGCAAGTCGCTATGGCGCGTATAGGCGAGATAGAGCATAGAGTGTATTCTCTAGAAGGTGAGAGGAACGATCAGCTTCGACTAAGACACCTTGAGGATGAGTTAAGGTGGGTGAAAGCGCTGATAGCCTCGAGAAACATAGCCTTGGCTAGAAAGAGGAAAGAAGAGGAGGAGGCCAAAGCCAAAGAGAACTCCGCTAGGCTACAGGAACTTAACAGCAGGTTAAACGATCTTAGGGCTGAGATAGCAAGAGTGGAGGAGGAGAAAAGGAACTTCTTGACAACAGTTGTTGACACTTCAGGCGGAAGGCTGGTTGAGCTGCAGTCTCAGATAGGTAAGCTTCTCTATGAGGAGGAGAGAGTTAGGAGCGAAAAGGCGAAGGCATCGCACAGACTTCTTGAGTTGGAGGAGACCCTACCTAGATTAAAAGAGGAGCGGCAAACCCTAGTTGCTGAAAAAGAGGGGCTGGAGAAGCAGATCAAAGAAGACGAGCAGAAGTTGAAAGCGCTTGAAGGTGAAAAAAAGGTTCTGGAGAAGAGCATAACTCATCTACAAAAGGAGAAGGAGAGGCTGCAGCAGGTGATACAAACATTAAGCGGCAGAATCGAGAGGTTAAGGGTTGGGCAGAGTAGGCTTACAGCCCGCTTGACCGAGCTGAGGTCTCAGGTTGAGCTGGATAGGCAGAGGATGAGTATGCTTGAGGAGAATCTGAAGAGCGTAAAGGAGAGGTCGGCAAGCTTCTTAGAGACGCTCAGCAACCTTGAGCAGAACCTAAACCAGATTCTCCAGTTTAAAGAGAGTGAAGAGGGTGCTCTAACTCAATTGAGAGAGGAGGCTGAGGCGTTAGCTAAGAGAAAGGAGGCTGTTGAGAAGGAGGTCGAAGCGGCTTTAGAGGTGCTCGAGAGGGCAAGCAAAAAGATCCTTCAACTCGACGCCCAGCACACAACCTTAGAGAAGATCGCGCCAGATGAAGTATCGGTTAGCCTTCTGATTCAGGCAGCAAAAGATGGGTCGGTAGAGGGGGTAGTAGGTAGGTTTAGGGATCTGATCTCCTTTAAAGATGAGTATAAAGCTGCGGTCTTGTCTGCTGCTGGTGAGTGGTGCGATGCGCTTGTAGTCGCTGATGTTAAGGCGATGCTTAAAGTGGCTGAGGTTGCTAAGAAACTCAAAGTTAAGAGGCTTAAACTCATACCCCTGTCAGAGGTTTCGGAGTCTGAGGCGGTAAAGCCGCCTATGCTTGAAGGAATCGTAGGAGCGTTGGCAGAGCATGTGGATTGCGACGCTGGCTTCAGAGGGTTGGTGAACTTTATATTAGGTGATGTGGTTTTGGCTGAGTCGCCTAGATACGCTTACTTGGCTTCGCAACAGGGGCTGCGTGCTGTAACTCTCCAAGGCTTATTGTTTGAGCCCATGGGTAAAGGATTCACGATAGGGTTCTCAGATAGGCTAGAGGCTCTAACCACGATGCTTGGGTATAAATCGGGTAAAGAGGAGGTCGCCAAAGCTCTACAAGCCTTAAGAGAGATGATTAGGAAGCGTAAAGCCGATCTAGCAGCCCTAGATAAAGAGCTAACTCGGCTTAAAGAGGAGCAGATTAAGAAGAGGATTAGAGTTGAGCGGATAGAGGCTGAAGCAGCAGCCCTCTCAAAAGCCGTAGAAAGATACACTAGGCTTGGGAATAAGGTGAAGCGGAGAATAGTGGTAGAGGAGCAGAGAGTCGAAGCGATGCGTAGGCGGATAGACAGAAAGCTTCAAACTATAGGGAGGGTAGAGTCGATGCTGAAGACTATAGAGGAGAGGATAAAAGAACTTTCATCAAAGATCCCTGCAGAAGAGGAGCGTTCAGCGGCTGAAGAAATCGCATCTAAGCAGAAGATCGTAGAAGATCTAGCAGCTCAGATGAGAGAGCATCTGACGGCGTTAGCGAAGAAGAAGAGTGATCTAGAGTATAGGCTAATGCCGAGCATACAAGATGTAGAGCAGAAGCTGCAAAAATATTCGGCTGAGGCTAAGGAGCTAGAGGTGCTCATAAAATCCTCTGAAGAGAGGCTGAAAACCATATCTCAAGATCTTCAATCTCTAAAAGAGGAGGAGGCTGCACTACTTCAGCAGTCGAAGCAGAGCAGGGCTCTAATAGAGGAGTATGAAAGTAGGCTTAGGCACCTTAGATCTCAAGAAGAGGCGCTGCGGCGCTCCATTAGTGTCGTTGAAAAGGAACTTCTGATAAACAACAGAAACCTTGAGATGCTTGCTGATGCCGAGAATAGGTATCTTAGTGAGCTTTCGATCTACGGGTACACCGATCCACTAGAGTATTTTGAGGGTGTGGATGAGTTGCTGAAAAAGCTGAGTGAGGAGTATGAGGAGCTCAGGAGGCAAGTCAACCTTCTGGCAGACGCTCAGTACAAAGAAGCTTACGTAGGTTATAAGAACCTTTCAGAGCGGAGGAATCAGCTTGAAGTCGAGAGGGATAAGATCATCGAGTTCATCGAGAAGGTTGAGGCTGAGAAGAGGAAGGTCTTCATGAGCACCTTCGAGAAGATAGATCGGGAGCTACGCACAGTCTTTTCAAAGATCACTGGCGGCTCAGCTTGGCTTGAACTTGAGAATCCCGATGACATATTTGGTAGTGGGGTGTTCTTGATGACTCAGTTCCCCAACAAACTACCTAGAGAGTCGAGCACGGTTAGCGGGGGTGAGAAGACTGTTGCAGCGGTCTCGTTTATACTTGCAATACAAGCAGTCTACCCCTCACCCTTCTACTTATTCGATGAGATCGATGCTCACTTAGATGCTGTTAACGCTGAGAAGGTCGCGGCGCTGCTGAAAGAGAGGGCTGAGAAGGCTCAGATAATCGCTATTTCGCTGAGAGATACATTCATAGCGAAGGCTAACACAGTGTATGGGGTATACTTGGTTAAGGGGGTATCGAACGTAGTCAAGTATAGACCGAGCATAGAGGTGGCAGCAAGAAGCGTTGAGTAAAGAAGCGATAGCCAAAGAGCCGCTGAACATACTGGTCAACCCAGACCTCATCAGGAAGCAGAAGCCTTGGAGGATTGATATAGCATACCTCTTAAACCTCTTTCTTAACTTCATATCTAAGCTGGAGAGTTTAGATCTTCGGCTCTGCGGCTCAGCAGCCTTATCCTCAGCACTAATCTACCGCCTAAAGGTAGAAGCACTCTTCCTCAGCGAAAGAATGAGCGAAGAGAAGAGACCAGTCGATGTAGGTGACATACCCTTCATACTATCGATGCCCATAAGATACGAGCTACACACAACATCTGTTGAGGATCTGATAGCAGCCCTACAGAGGCTGGTGGAGGAGATCACAGCCAGAACCGAACCCGAGCGACCTAAGCCTGTTAGTAGAGAGCCTGTTGTGGAGATCGACCAATTCATAAACCGGCTTAAAGAGAGCCTAGAGCCATTTAAGGCTTCGCTGCTTGAGATGTTGAAAAGCGGACCCATCCTATTCTCAACGCTGGTTAAAGGTAAGAGTGTGGTGGAGGCTGCGAGGGTATTCATCTTCCTACTCTTCCTAGCGTCTGATGGCGTAGTCTTTTTAGAGCAGATCGAGGAAGATCTGTTGATTACTGGTGCAGCAGGGTTTGTCTGATGAAGGTGAGGCTAAGGCGAGGATCGAAGCTGCGCTCTATGTGTCTGGTAGACCTTTGTCTGCTGAGGAGCTCGCTAAAGCCGCTGGGTTTACTTCGAAGAGGAGAGCGATAAGGCTGGCGCGCTCACTTATGCAGTCTTATAGCTCCTCTGAGCACGCTATACAGATAGTTGAGTACTCGGGGAACAGGTTTGCGATGCAGCTGAAGCCTCAGTTCGCTAAGGTTGCTAAGCGCTTCTCTATGAAGCCGCTTCTCCCGCAATCAACCCTAAAGACGCTTACATACATAGCCTTCTTCCAACCGATCACATCCCAGGATCTGGCTGAGAAGCGTGGGCCACAGGTCTATCAGCATATAAAGCAGCTCGAGCAGATGGGGTTCATAGAGGGAGAGCCGTCTGGGAAGACGAAAATCTACCGAACCACACCGGCCTTCGCAGAATACTTTGGTCTAAGCCAAGATGTAGAGCAACTTAAAAAAGAGCTACAAGCGAAGGCTATGAAGCTGATCTAGCAAACCCTTACTGAAATCACTTTCCTCTAAATATAGGGGAACAGTCTCATCAGCGTAGCACAAACGATATATAGTGAAGTGCAGAAATAAGCCATGTTACTTTGGGATGAAGTAGCAGATGTATGAGAAAATTAAAGAAGAAATAAAACAACCATACTACCAACAGAATTTTGATAACGATGGTCAAAGATTCGTGGCCTGGTATTTACGAAATATTCATTTGAGGGACCCTAATCAGACGAAATACGACATCACCGATGGTCCTGATGATAAGCAGATTGATGCCATAGTGATAAATGACGACAATTCGACTGTTTATGTCGTTCAGGGGAAGTTCATAGGAGCTTCGAGGGTTGATGCCGAACCTCTACACGAAGTTCTTTCTTTGTGGTTACAATTGAGGAATTTAGTTAAGTTGCAAGAAACGGCTAACGAAAAGCTGAAGAGCAGACTAGCTGAACTTTCAACCGCGCTGGAAGAAGACTATGCCGTAATATTTGAACTCGTCACAACTGCAAACTTGACCGAAACTGCAAAAAAAAGACCTTAAGGCATTCCAAGAAGCATTAGCAAAAGACGAAAATCTGCCTGCATCTCTTGTTCTTGTTGACAGTGACGAATTGAAAAGAAGATATGAAATGGTGTTAGAGCGCGAGCTTCCTTCCCTTGACTACTCACTCACTCTTGAGCAAGGAAAATACCTACATATGCAGCTCGCTGGAACACAGGTGATTATCGCAGCAATACCTCTTAGAGAATGTGTAAGATTACCAGGCATAAGGGATGGCACTCTTTTTCGGAAGAACGTTAGACAATTCATGGGTCTTAACAACACTGTGAACAAGAGTATTAAAGCTACGATTTACAGCGATAGGCATAGAGATTTCTTCTTTTACCATAATGGGATCACGGCGATCTGCGATAAGTTAGAGCTAAATAATCACATTTTAACGCTGAGAGGACTAAGCGTGGTGAACGGATGTCAGTCTCTGAACACAATATTGGCTTGTAGCGAAAAAGTAAAAGAACTTGATGACACTTATGTTCTATTTAGGTTTTACGAAATACCACAACGGGACAGAGCGGACAGAATCAGCATTTCTACTAATTTTCAGACCGCTGTTAAACCCAGAGATTTAAGGAGCAACGATAAGAGAGTGCTGAACCTAAAGAAGTCATACGAGCAAAGATATCCGCAGGGTTACTTTATTACGAAAAGGGGGGAGGAAGCACCAGCTGACAAAGACAAAGAATATGTGGTTGATCTCGTAGATGTGGGTAAGTGGTTTATCTCATGGCACTCACAAAGACCGAACTTTGCATACAGCGAGACAAGAATCTTTGATAAGTTTTTTGAGCAGCTGTTCAAGAGAGAATATGATCCTGAAAATGTTCAAGCTTTGAATTTTTGGATGAAAGAAATAATAAAAGGTTGGACGGGTGAAAATCCTTTTGGGCTGAACGAATCGTTACTAGCGATGAAAGCTTACGCGCCATACCATGTCCTGTTTGCGGTATCCCAGTTCTTTGCCATTGCCAGTAATTGTTCAGATAGGGTTCCTAGTCCTAAGGTAGTGTATGAGCAAGCAAAGAGTAAGAACGCTGTTGAACAAATCGTCAAGTTTGCAGCTTCGTCTGTTAACGTTGCTTTAGAAATTGCCGTCGATGAACATTCATCTTCTCATAAAATATTTAGTCCCCAAAACTGGATTAAAGCCAAAACATCTTTAAGCGGGATCAAGACCGTCATAACGACTCAATTGAAGATGCTCCATACCTTTCCAGGAGGCAAGGAACTTGAAGAGGTCTTGAAAGTTCCAAAAGAGGCATTCGAATACAGGTGGGAGGCAGACTAATCCCCTTTTAGAACAACCAAGATGGTTGGGGTATTAAACCGATAGGGGAGAAGAATCAGAGATCCCGAAGCTCTCTCTCAATCGGCTCAGGAAAATGAAAAAAGACAATCCTACCAGAGAGTATTAAAATAGTTAATAGGATGTTAATAGAGTTGTTAAGATATGGTCAAGGTTATAAGAGGACACTGAGGTTTGTGGGTCTTTACACTCCTACCAAATGCAAGCTTGCTTCAACTTATCTTGGAAAGTAGGTGCTCTACTGTTTCTCTTCTAAATTTTGCCAGCTCAAGAAGCGCGTTCATCAAACCTTTCTTCGACGCATCGAGTATTTCGACTGAAACCACCCACCCCTCATCATAGCCTAAGATGCCGTCGTTATCAAGCAGCTCCTCATTCACTAAAGCTCCCTCTCTAACCTTAAGGATCTGAACGTCAGCCTCAGGACCGTGTTGAACGATCAAACCCGTCTCCCAGACCTCTTTCTTCTTGCGCCAGCATCCTAAAAAATTCTTTTAGTAGACAGATGCTTATCGGGGCAGCAAGGAACCCTACAACCTTTTATATCCTAAAGTAGGAGAGTGTTGTCTGCTGTGACAGGGGCATGGTGAAGGCTGTAGAGAACCTACTTAAGAGAAAGATTACAGGCGGTAGGAGGAAAGCAGCGCGCTCAAGAAGGGCGTATGAGCGAGACCGATACCCCGCTGAGACCACGATAGGTGAAGACGAGATTGTGATCCGCAGGGTAAGAGGCGGTAATATTAAAGTCGCTGCGAAGAGTGTTCAATACGCCAATGTTGTTGATGAATCAAAGAAGGTTGTGCGTGTAAAGATTCTTGGTGTGGCTAAGAACCCAGCTAACAAAGACTACGAGCGTAGACAGGTGATAACTAAGGGGACGATCATAAAGACTGAGCTGGGGTTGGCTAAAGTTACATCCAGACCGGGGCAAAATGGCGTGGTAAATGCTGTGCTTGTGAAAAGTTGAAGGAATACGACCACCTAATAATATGGTTGGATTACTTTAACTCAACCCTATCTAGGGCTGAGGGTAGAAGAGTGCCCCTAGACAAAGCGGTGAAGGCACCCACGTTAGATGAACTCTGCCAAGCAGCCTCGCTCCTCGGCTATACACCTAAGCCTTTTCAGGCTCGACACCCCAAGAGAAGCCACATCCAATCTGGGTACATAGCGATAGAGAAGAAGATGAATAAGACTAGGGTGATCTACGAGTTAGCCGAAGCTCTTCGCAGAGTAAGAGGAGGGCAGCAACCTAAGCCCACTAAATAGTCATCCAAAAAGAGGTAGGCTCGCTTGGTATCTGAAGATGAGGTGGTGGAGGTTAAAGAAGGCAACACGATAATCTTAGCCCCAAAATCAAGCATATTTAGCAAAATCCCACCAAAATCACCCGCCTTCTACAATCCTGCAGCCAAGCTGAGTAGAGATGTTTCGCTGAAGATCTACAGCGCCTATGTTAGTTTACTAGGCGTTGATGTAACCTTTGCCGATGTGCTTTCTGGTGTGGGTGCGAGAGGGCTTCGGGTAGCTAAAGAATGCCATAAGATTGCTCGAGTCTACCTCAACGATTTAAACCCTAAAGCGATCGAGCTGGCTAAGAAGGCGGCGGAGTTGAACGGTGTGTTTGATAGATGTGTCTTTTCAACCAAAGATGCGCTGGTCTTTTTGGCTGAACATTCAGCACCACGAAGCCGCTTCGATATAGTGGATATCGACCCCTTTGGTTCCCCTCTGCCCTATCTACCAGCGGCTCTAAGGGCGGTTAAGCGAGGCGGTTTGATCTCCCTTACAGCAACAGACACAGCTGTGTTATGTGGAGTATACCCTAAGGTAGCGTTGAGAAGATATGGTGGATCTTCTTTGCGGTGTGAATATGGTAATGAAGTTGGGGCTAGGCTTCTCCTCAGCGCAGCAGCGAGGCAAGCCATGAGCATAAACGCGGGTATAACTCCTGTGTTTGCGCACGCAAGTAGACATTACATCAGAGTTTACTTTACGTTGGAAAGCGGCGCCTCAAAAGCGGATGAAAACTTGGATAAGATAGGGTACATAAACCAGTGCAGTAAATGTGGCTACAGAGAGAGCGGAGAGCGGAGAGAGCTCTGCCCAACGTGTGGAGCAAGGATGTTGAGTGCGGGTCCTCTTTGGGTTGGTACACTCTTCTCAAATAGGGTTCTTGAAGCCGCTTTGAAGCTTAGATCAGAACATAAACTCGAGGATAAGATCTTCACCATAGCCTTGGATGAGTGTGATCTTCCACCATCTTACTATACTGTGGATGAGTTGGCTAAGCGGCTGAAGGTAGTGACGCCATCTGTTAAAGATGTTATAGGCGCTCTTAGGGCTAGAGGGTTTAGGGCTGCTAGAACCGTATTTAACCCAAAGGGTTTAAGGACTGATGCGCCGAAAGAGGCTGTTGAGGAGACTGTTTTAGGTCTGAAGTAGGTCTTGCTCGGGTTTGTATCCTTTACATATTAAATATAGTTCGCTGCTCTGTCCTCTGCTCGCTGGCGGCTTCGTTATATCTACCTTCTCGAAGACCTTCTTCAGCTGAGCTTTTACGATCTGAAGCTCCTCTCCGTCAAAGACCTTTAAAACCGCTGAGCCAGAGGGCTTTAGTAGATGGGGCATCAGCGAGATCGCTCTTCTTGTCAACTCTATCTGTCTGATGTGATCGAGGTTCCAAATACCGGACACATTAGGTGAGAGGTCTGAGAGTACAACATCGACCAGACCCCTAGTGTAGTATTTGACCGCATCAACGAGATCTTCGCTGAAGACATCCATCTTTAGAGTTACGACATTCTCAGCAATAGGCTGGATGCCCTTTAGATCCACACCGACGACAAGCCCCTCTGCACCAACTCTTTCAGAAGCCACTTGAAGCCAGCCGCCGGGTGCTGAGCCCAGATCTAAGACTTTATCTCCTTCTTGAAAGATGTGGTAGCGTTTATCTATCTGTATGAGTTTGAATGCTGCTCGGCTCCTGTAGCCTTGGGCTGCTGCGAGGCGTCGATATAGGTCTCTTCTGGCTTCTCTTAACCTCAATACTCAATAAACACCCTCTATTGGTTCACTTTGTTGTCTTGAGCGTTAGCTATGTAATCTCGCCTAACCCACTCTACAAGCTTATCACAGGTGTAGGGTGTGACCACGCCATTAGGTGCACATTTACTCTCTGAGCCACAGGTTATACAGGGGGCTTGCTCTATCGATTTTATCTGAATCGGTAGGCGCAGTGGTGTAAGTTTATATGTCCATCTCCCGTTATCGAGGACCCGCTCCCTCTTCACAAGCCCCCTCTTCTCTAGCCTTATCGCTAACCTCGACCCGTCTCTGCTAGTTAGGTTAAGTTTCTTCCAGAGTTCGCTCTGAAGAACCCCCTCTTTACCGTGCTCTACAACCAGCTTGTACACTCTGGAGGTGAGGTCGAGTCCCTTCTCTTCTTTGCCGTCTGCTTGCTGCTGCATAGCACACCCCATTTATCTTATTGTTTTAAGATAGGTGAGGAGTTTTATATCAACTTTTTTATGCAGATTTCGTTTACAGCATCCAAGGTCTCGAGTATGTCCTCCCTAGTTATGCCTCGATGCGTAACCATACGGATCACGTTCCCTCTTAATGTAAGAGCCTTCACACCGTACTTCAAGAGCTTCTCTACAAATTCTTTGCCTGTGAAGCCTAGGTCTGAGACGTCAAACATAACTATGTTGGTTTGAACCCTTCTAAGATCTATCCTTATGCCATCTATCTTCGCTAAACCTTCAGCTAACAGGCGTGCGTTGGCATGATCTTCTCTCAGCCTATCAACCATCTTCTCAAGCGCAACTAAACCGGCAGCAGCTATAATGCCAGCTTGCCTCATCCCACCATCCAGCATCTTTCGCATTCTACGAGCCCTCTCTATAAAGGAACTAGAGCCTACCACGAGTGAACCTATGGGTGCGCTAAGACCCTTCGAAAGGCAGAACATAACCGAATCAACAGGAGCAACAAGCTCCTTAACATCTACACCAAGCGCTACCGCAGCGTTAAATATGCGTGCACCATCAAGATG
>JAAOZN010000076.1 GCA_011605775.1 Nitrososphaerota archaeon
CAAAGATCCTTGACTTCCTCTCTGGACTCATATCTGTTAACGCTGGGCAGAGGCAACCTAGAGTTATAGAGGCGATAAAGCAGGCTCTTGACAGATACGGCTACGTCTGGGAGGTTATGCAGACACCCTATAAGTCTTTAGCAGCTAAACTGATAGTAGAGGATATACTTGGGAAAGATGGCTGGGCTGGCAAAGTTAGATTCACAAGCTCAGGTAGCGAGGCTAACGAGGAGGCTCTTATTATAGCGAAACTATACACGGGCAAACCATTTATCATAAGCAGAGAGTTCTCATATCACGGCTGGACGTTAGGAGCAGGCTCCTGCTCAACCTTTAGATGGTGGCGCGGTACTTTGGCTAACAGTCGAGGCGAGTATAGGGAGGTTCCGGGTTTCCCAGCCCAAGGTTTCTTTGTAGCGCGAGCACCCTTCTGCTACAGATGCCCCTACGGCTACGACTCTCCAAGTGATTGTCAATCAGGAGGCTATGTAGCCTGCTTGAGGGACTTGGAGTATATGATTCAGAATTTAGGTCCTCAGAATGTAGCAGCAATAATAACCGAAATCATAAGCGGAGGTGGGCTTGTGGTGTCGCCGCCTGAGTGGATCAAGGGTCTTCGTGATTTGACTAGGAAGTATGGTATCCTCTGGATAGATGATGAGGTTATGACTGGGTTTGGTAGGACTGGAAGGTGGTTCTGCTATCAACACTACGGAGTCACACCAGATATTATGACTATGGCGAAGGGTATAGTGAGTTCCCAGCTACCGGCTGCGGGTGTCGTTGTAAGCAAGGAGATAGCTCGTTTTCTAGAGGAGTACCGATGGTGGCATGCAGTTACCTTCTCGTCACACCCTGTCGTTATGGCTGCCGTCTGCGAGAACATCAAGTTTATGATGGAAGAAGATCTACCAGGTAGAGCCGCTAAGATGGGTGAATATCTTGGGAGAAGGCTCAATGAGTTAGAGCCCAAGCATAAATGCGTAGGCCAGGTTTCTGGGTTAGGTCTCTTCTGGGGAATAGAGCTTGTTAGAGATAAGAAGAAGAAAGAACCCTTCTTCCCTGAAGATCGCTTCACAAAAGGTGCGGGTGACGTCAGTAAGTGGGCCGTCAACATAGTTCAAGCGAAGGCGCTTGAGAAAGGGGTGTTAGTAGGAGGCTTCGCACCTAACTGCCTCAGAATAGGGCCAGCCTTGACAGTTACGCGGGAAGAGATCGATAGGGCTGTAGATGCGATAGACTACGCCTTAACTGCGCTCGATGCCGAGTGTAGAAGTTAGTACCATCCCTAGCATCATTTATTGAGTTCTGCTATATCAGATCTTAGTGGAGACCAGTGTTCATGTATAATGTACCAGTTGTCACCACGCTTTAGGAAAACAAAGGTGACTCTTGATGTGGATCTAAAATGGTCTTCCATTTTGCACTACATCATAATGTATATAGAAGGTGGCGATCGCGGTTTCGCCGAAGACTTTAACCTTAAGATCCTTACACCGCATCTTAAATTCACCCTTCCAAGATCCGATCAGATCAAAGTTGTAGATTAGTGAACTTCTGTAGTCGCGTAAAGTGTAGGGTGGGAAGTCGTCAAACGCTGTGAACTCTTTCTCAAGCCTAAGAGCGATTAAAGGTTGGAGGTTTTTACGCTCTATCCACTCGAAGAGATCCAGAATCTTCTTCTTTATCCTCTCTACATCCGATACCCGTTCTCCAATCTTCTCTTTGCTTACATCTTCAGCCATGGTTTCTTTTGCTCTAGGTCTACCTACGAGCTTCTCAGTCTCCTTTACGCAAAGGTTTTCATTTACAACCATCTTAGCTATCGCAAGCCTTTCTTCAGGGTCTTTGAGTCTCAGAAGTATTCTAGCTTGCCTTTCAGTCAGCGACTGAAGTATACGCATAACCTCCGGATCTTTCATCTGCTCTTCTGTAAAGAGTTCAAGCATAGCGATATGTTGAGCCACATATGCCTTGCTTCTACCGATGATCCTAGCGATATCATCGTAGCTTCGCTTGAATTCTCTATTCAACCTATAGAAGATTCTCGCCTTCTCATAAGCTGTGAAGTCCTTCCGCTCGAGGTTCTCTATGAGAGCCATAATAAGCATCTCCTCCTCCGAAGCAGTAACCACCCTAGCCCTAATCTTCTCCCAGCCAAGAATCTTGGCAGCAGCGACCCTCCTATGCCCATAAATCAACTGAAACTTATCGCTACACGAAGGGTGAACTCTAACAAGCACGTCGGCAAGCTGCCCATGCCTCCTCATAGACTCAGCGAGCTTATCAACCTCAACATTCTGATCCACCCTAGCAGCATAGGGGCTTGCTTCAATCTTATCTAATGGAACTAACGTAAACCTATTTACATCAGACTCTCCACTCAATAGGGTTCCGTTCACCAGGGTGAACACAATCCTAAATAAAACTTAGGATTAAATGTGGAAACATCAGAGAAAGCGCAATTTGCCTAGAGAGTTCCACTCCACAAATCTTCGAAGAATTTCGTAAGATTTTCTTTCGTGATTACGCGAGGACTCCATCTCATTTCTGCAACGCTTCTCTTCATGAAGACGTCCACAAGCTTTCCAAGATCCGCTTTATCCACACCATATTCCTTTAGGGTGCTCTTTAATCCAAATTCCTCAACTAAACTTTTAACAAAGTAGGCGCATTTTTTAGCAGCTTCTTCAGGACTTAAGCTAGTTGTATCAATACCTAAAGCACAGGCTACCTTAGCTAGCTTTCCTGCGGCTACAGGAATATTGAAGCTGATTGTGTAAGGTAGGCAAAGTGCGCAAGCTTCTCCGTGCGGAATGTGCAAAACCTCCCCTAAACGCATCGCCGCGCCATGCCCGATTACGCAACCTGTAACTGAGAAGGCGAAACCCGCCAACAAAGCAGCCAAAGACATGCCGCACCTTGCTTCCAGGTTCCACCCTTGGTGATACGCGGCTCTGAAATATTTGCCAATGAGCTCAACGGACTTAAAAGCAAACATCTCTGTGTAATCGTTAGAGTCGACCGACAATATCGACTCAACAGCGTGACTTAACGCGTCAAAACCAGTACTGGCTGTTACCTTAGCTGGCATCGTGACCGTAAGCGTAGGATCAATAATTGAAACGTCTGGTGCCACCTCTTGACCAACAGTTATAGTTTTTTCACCTTCTTTGCTCGTCACGACGATAAAAGCTGAAACTTCACTACCAGTCCCAGCGGTCGTTGGAGACAATATTAACTTAGCCCTTCGCTTTACTTTTCCAAAGCCTATATAATCCTCAAATGTGCCAGGATTGGCTGCCATAATTGCTGTTGCTTTTGCTATATCTAACGCGCTCCCGCCCCCAATCCCCACTACTAAATCAAACTTGGCGTCTTTAACGATTTGGGTCGTCTTATGAACTATTTCTATGTGGGGTTCTGGTTCAACCCCATCAAAAACTTCAACATTTATCTGCTGATTTTCTAGGGAACGCTTGGCGCGTTCCATTATACCCAATTTTGCGACAATAGGGTCGATTACTAGCAAAGCCTTTGTTGCACCAAGCATTTTTGCTTCTACACCAATATCATCAAGGCATCCTACACCAAAAAGGACCTTTTTAGGAAAAATCGCAGATGTCTTCTTTAACCAAGGAATTTTAGAAGCAATTTCTTCAATCATCTACACTCTACCCCATACGGCGATTCTCTTTGACCTTTATATAGCTTTCTGTTCACCAGCTTAGTGACGCGCAATTAGAATTAACGATATTCGATGACTGGCATCAACGGAAGGAAGATACAATTTCCTTTGCGAAACTTCGCAGCAGCTCAACGTATTTGCCGTCAGATAGTGGCTGGTTTAGTGGAATTTCAACAATGTAGTATTGACAACCATGCTCCGCGTATTTTTCAATTATCTTTGTTTCGTCTTTCATTCTCTCTTTCTCTGGCATCCAACCTAATAGAGCGAAGGTGAACTCATTTACGCTTCTTCCGTAATCCTGCAAATATTTTTTGATCGTTTTTACCCTTTCACCGTATTCTTCCGGTGTAGGGGCTCCGTAACCGCCTTTTTCTGGAGCCCAAGCTTCTCTGTGAACAAACCAGCCATTGAAATATTTTGCACTTATCTTTAGCATGTGGGAACCAAAGCCGCCTGACCATATACGAGGATGTGGTTTTTGTACAGGCTTTGGCAAAAGCGTTGCATTCTTCAGTCTATAGTACTTGCCTTTAAAGGTCACTTTATCCTCTGTCCATAGTTTTATCATAATCTGTAAGCCTTCCAAGAACCTCTCCATTCTCACCTTTGCTTCATCGTAATATCCATGAGGAGAATAATTGATGAATTCTTCGCGGTTCCACCCAGCGCCCAAACCTGCAGTAACCCTACCTTCAGACAAAATGTCAACGTGAGCAATTATTTTTGCAAGCTGGCTTGGAATATATCTTGGTATAGGACTCGCAACAGTACCGATTCGCATATTTTTTGTCTTTGCAGCTACGTAAGCTAATGTTGTCCAAGTTTCGGCCAATTTATTGGATGGAAATTCTGGAACTGGTAAATCGTAATGATCAGGCATATATATTCCGTCGTATTCACAGTTCTCCGCTTCAGCAATCCAAAGATCAAATTCCTTTAATCCCTTCCACCAAATAAAAGGTGAGGGAGAAACTCCAAATTCCAACTCAGTATACGCCTTTATAAAAATGGAAAAAGGAGGGTGTTTACCCTCCGTAAGGGATCCATTTGGATGTGGCAAACTTTTCTGGCCAGACGGTTTCTGCCAACTCACCGCCTTGGAACTGAGCGATGATTGGCATATCTGGGTATACTAGACCTTCACTGGGCTTGTAGCGGACTTTCCCCATAATTGTATCGAATTCCTCCGTAAGTAACGCTTGCATCACTTTCTCTCTGTTAAGGCCGTACTTCTCAATCGCTTTAAACAGACATTCATGCGCCGCGTACTTTTGAGCCTTATTCGATTCAGGGTAGAAACCGAATAGCTGCTTGTGCCTCTCAGCGAAATCTTTTAGCGCTTGATTTTCTTTATAACCGACGACACCATACCAATGGCATATACCTTTAATGTTTTCAGTACCTAGCGGAGCCATAACTGCAGGTAGATCCATGCCCGCAGACCCGAGGAGGAAACGCGGTTTGTAACCGAGTTCAACAGTTTGCTTAATGAATAAGGTGGAGTCCTCTGGGTACCCGATCATAAATAATGCGTCTATGTTGGCTGCTTGTAGTTTTTTAATCAGCGGTGATAAATCCATAACACCGAGAGGGTAGCTCTCCATAATTTTTGGAATGATATTTCTGCCATAGAGTTCGCTATAGAGCGTTGAAGATAATTCAATACCGTGCAAGTCAGATATATATATTATACCGAGATTTTTGTAGCCTACGTGTTCGAGTAGATCAGCTGCTGCTTTTGCTTGTAATGGGGGCTGAGTAAGAGCTAAGAATACGTATTTTAGCTCTCCAGTTTCTGCTTTCTTCATCAGTTGAAGGCTGCTAACGGTTATGCCGATTAACGGGTAATGATATTTTTCGAATACCGGTGTAGCGGCGAAAGTGAACGCCGTACCCCATGGTGATAAGAGAAAGTCTACTTTATCTTCGCTGATCAATTTTTCAAGCATTCTAAGCATTGTTTCTACATCGCTACGATCGTCATATATTTTGAGCTCGATGGGCAGACGTCTACCATATTCTGGTACATAAAGGCCTCCCTTTGCGTTATAGTCATCAACGATCATCCTAAACGTTGGCATTGAGTGTGCCATAGCTCCAGCTGCATAAACACCTGTCAAGGAAAGGGATGCGCCTATAACTATCTTTTCTTTCCGAGGTAATGTGGCAGTGGGCGTTGCCGTTACAGTTGTCGTTACAGTTGTTGTTACAGTCGTTGGTGGTGCTGTTGCGGTTACGGTTGTCGTGTATGGCGCCCCTGGTGCTAGGGTTGTCGTGGCCGTGACGGTCTTAGTAACCTCCTTAACTACTTCCTTCACAGGAGCAGCCAATGTGCCAGCATAGTACGCACCAACACCAGCCACAACACCAGCAACAATAGCTGAGACAGCAACCGTCAAGAAGCCCCTCCTAGAAACACCACGCCTAGAAGACACATCAACCACCATACCCCAAGTAATAAAATAAGTGATATTTAAACCTTCTTAAAGAATGTGTGTATGTGTGGATTGTGGCAGAAAAGTTTGTCTCATCGTCTAAGCTTCCTGTCAAGCTGGTTCAATAGCCTAAGATCTGCTTAGATGGGGGTGCGGCGGGAGGTGGGTTATTGGCTAGGAGGAGGGATTGGAAGAAGTATGAGAGGAACTGGAAGGCCTATGAGAGGTTCAGGAAGGATGAGGTGGAGCTCTTCTTGAAGAAGGCTAGGGCTGTTGTCTGGAGCCTCGAACCACCCTGGGTGGCGAAGCGTGGTGGTAGACCTGGCTACGACGCCAGAAGCCTAGTCCTATGCGCACTGTTGAAGGTGAAGATGAAGATGGATTATAGAAGCATCTCATCATACCTCAAAGCTAACCCA
>JAAOZN010000077.1 GCA_011605775.1 Nitrososphaerota archaeon
CCTCGTATGAACCTCTATACCAAGAGCAGCAGCCAACTCAACAGCATCCTGATCAGCATAAGGCGTCACCACAACCAACCTATCAGGAACCCGACCACACCTTCTCTCATAAAAAGCAGCCTTACGCTTAAACAAAGAAATATCAGAACGCCTCACATGAGAAGAAACCTCAACCAAAAGAACCCTACCATCACTCACAGCAACATCAACCTCAACATCACTAGGATGACCATAAACAAACCCCTCATCATCAAACCCACTCCACCGCTCAACCCTAACACCAAAATCCCTCTCCAAAACACCTCTCAACCCCTCCCTAAACGCCTCCTCAGCCATCAAACCCCACCTCACACCCACAGCAGAAATACGCCTCTCAACCAACTCAAACCCCCTCTTCAAATCCTCCCTCAACCTAACAAGCTCCTCAGAGTGCTTCGTCAAAACCTCACTATGCCTAGCCAACAACTCATCGTGCTTAGCAAAGCCCTTGACCATATCCTCCCTAAGTCTCGTAATCTCTTCGGAGTGTCTAGCTAGCAGCTCATCGTGTCTCCTGAATCCAGCAACCATCTCCCTCCTCAGCTTAACGATTTCCTCAGAATGCTTCTCCATCCTCCTCAAAACCTTCGCAAAAAGATCATCATACTTATCGAACCTCTTCAGAACCTCATCTAAACCTATCAAGCCCGCTACTGTGTACCTAAACTCCTCATCCTCCTTCAGCAACCTAATTATGCTCTTCTTTAACCTAGCAGAGGACGCCAAGCTACAAGCAAGTGATACACACCAAACCTTATAAATATAGCGACCAAACCTAAACCTTAACACCCTTAATACCGCAGCAAACAAGATGCCCGTTAATAAGCCGCTAGTAAAGAGAGGTGGAGAAGATGAGCCACTAGCGACCCGCTAGCCAATATTTTCAAATAGTATGCTGCAGCATGGTAGATGAAGAGGTGAGTAGAGATCTGGCAGCAACCGCCTTCAGACGCTTTGCAGAAGAAGTAGTCACATTAATCGGGAAGAGGGTAGCCGTCTCAACCACATATAACAAAACCTACGAAGGAGACTTGATAGGTGTGGACGAAAACCTAAACATCATACTAAACAACGTTACTGGCGCTAAAGAAAAAGCCTTCAAAATCATCATAAACGGAAGATTCATCCAAGAAATCAGCTTAGTCGAGAAACCCTTCGACCTAAAGGCTCTAGCGGACAGGCTCAGCAAAGTCTTCCCAGGGATGGTCAAACTAAGAGAAGACATCGGCGCCATCATAGTGATGGAGAAGATAAAGGTCACACCAGAAGGCGTAGAAGGAACAGGACTAGCGGCAGAGAAAGTCAAGACCGTCTACGAACAATTCCTAAAAGAAATCAAACAAACTCAGCCTTGAGCCGCTTCGAGGTCAAAGCAACCGACCTACTAGGCAGAGTAGGAAGACTCCACACCAGACACGGAGCACTAGAAACACCAGCCCTCCTCCCAGTAGTCCACCCAATAAACCAGGAAATCGACCTAAACACCATCAAAAAGATAGGTTTCAAAGCGGTGATGACCAACGCCTACATAACCTTGAAACGCATAGGAGAAGAAGCAGCGGAAAGAGGCATACACTCCATAATAGGCTTCGACGGCATCATCATGACAGACTCAGGAGGATACCAAGTGCTAGAATACGGTGAAGTAGATGTCACACCAGCAAAGATGACCACCTTCCAAGAAGAAATAGGCTCAGACATAGCAGTAGTGCTAGATAGACCAACAGGCTTCAGCAGAAACCGAGCCTTCGCAGAACAGACCGTCAAAGAAACACTCAAAGCAGCCAAAGAAACGATAGAAACAAAGAAGAAAAGCGACACCCTCTGGGTAGGACCAATCCAAGGAGGCCTCTTCACAGACCTAGTAGCGGAAAGCGCTAGGAGCACATCAACCCTACCCTTTGACCTACACGCCCTAGGAAGCCCAACCGAAGTCATGAAATCATACCACTACAGACACCTAGTCAAGATGATAATCGCAGCTAAAGCGAACATCCCTCTCAGCAGACCACTCCACCTATTCGGAGCAGGCCACCCCCTAACAATGCCCCTAGCAGTAGCCTTAGGCTGCGACCTCTTCGACTCAGCCTCCTACATCCTATACGCAAAAGACGACCGTTACCTAACACCAACCGGCACCCAAAGATTCGACGAACTAGCGGAGCTAACCTGCCCCTGCCCAATATGCACACAACACACAGTAAACGAGATAAAAGCCTCAGAGAAAGCGGAGCGCATCAGACTCCTAGCCACACACAACCTCTACCTCCTACAATCAGAAGTCAAGCAGCTCAAACAAGCCATAGTAGATGGTAGGCTATGGGAGGCTGTGGCACAGAAAGCCAGAAGCCACCCCAGGCTCTGGTCAGCATTCGAAGACCTCACTAAACACTCTAAACTCCTAGAAGACGGCACACCCCTATTCAAAAAGAGAGCCATCTACCTCTACACAAAGGAGGATCTGAGGAGACCAGAAGTAAGGAGAGCAATGGCGAAGATCAGAAGAAACTACCAGCCAAAGAAGAAAAGCACCCTAATCATCTTCACACTATCGAGTGGAGAGAGGATTCTAGCAGCACCCTTCTGCAAACGCCTCCTACAACAAGGGGTAAAGGACCACCAGCTCCTCTATCTTTCGCCAATCTACCGCCTAATACCCATAGAGCTCACAGAAATCTACCCCATCTCACAGACACTCCACCCAATTAGCCTAAATAACCTACCCACCAAAACCCTACACAGAGAAGCCAAGAGAATAATAGAGGAAGGCGGATACAAGCAGATCATAGCGGTCTGCCTAAACAAACACCTACACACCAAACTAACAAACCTAGCAACCAAACTCAAAATCAAGCTACTAGACTACTGTAAACGAGGCTCAAAAGGGCAAACAGAGGCCGCTGAAGAAACGCTACGCGCTATCTACGCATCACCCTAGGTATAGATCGACTCACCAGCCTTACTCGCCTTAGCCTGAGCCTTCTGCAGCTCAGACTCGATGATCTCAGCCCCCCTAAGCAGCGTCGAAACATCAACCTCAAACCCATAGTACCTTGACAGCACACTAACAGCTGTAGCAGTAGCCCTTGGATCCATTCGCTCAGTAGAAGCGTAAGCCAATATGGCGAAAGCCGGGTACCCCCTTGCCTCAAAGTAGTTCAGAAGAATCGCCACAGGACCGACTATGATATGATCATCCTCCAAAACCTTAGCCTCCTCCAACTCACCAACCGGCTTGTAGCTGGAGGTATACGCTATCCGATAAGTGGAGTCATCGTACCTAAGATTAGAATCCAAACCACCAACAAGCGCAACCTCCTTAAAACCAGACTGAATAATCCACTCCCCTATTGCTCTGAAGAACTCCACCTCAGAATCCTTATATGGAGGCGCCTCCACCTTTAATATAGCGAGTGAACCCTTTCTGAAGACCTCGTATGGTGTGACCAACCTGCCCTGGAAAGTCGAAGAAATAGGCGCGATAAGGTCAGAGTCGAATACGACAGCTCTCTCAGGCATAAGCCGCTGGATAAGATACTTTACCGTCCAATACCCCGTAGCACCTATACCGTGGAAGCCAGTAATTAGACTACAGCCGTCGAAGCGGGTTAATATCAACCAACCACCCTCTAGCGAAAGACTTAACTTACCACCTATTCAAAAAGATGCCTATAAAAGGTAATCTGAAGATGGAAGTAAGGATCCTCGGCTCAGCAAGAGAAGTAGGAAGATCAGCTGTGCTACTGAAGAGTAGCAGCGTAAACCTCCTCCTCGACTTCGGAGTCTTGGTGCAGAAGGAGATAGGCTTCCCGGTGCATGTGCAGCCTAAAGATGTAGATGCCATCCTACTTAGCCACGCACACCTAGACCACTCAGGAGCACTACCCCTCTTCTACCTAAGCGATGGACCCAGAACCTACACAACACCACTCACACTAGAGCTGACAAGGCTCCTTATAGAAGACTTCCTCAGAATCTCAGGCTTCTACCTCCCATTCGAGTACTTAGATCTACTTGAAATGATGAAGAAGACCGTAACCATAAGACCAGACGACAAAGTGAAGATCTTCGACTTCGAAGTAACCTTCTACGACGCTGGGCATATACCGGGCTCAACCTCAATACTACTAGAAGGAGAGGGGAAACGCATACTCTACACAGGGGACATAAACGATGAGGACACACAGCTCCTAAGAGGTGCTGACTACGAAGTAGGCGAGCTCGACCTACTCGTAACAGAAAGCACCTACGCAACTGAAGACCACCCACCGAGAAAAGAAGTGGAGGAGAGCTTCGTAGAATACGCCAAAGAAGTCATTGAGCGAGGCGGCACACTATTCGTACCAGCCTTCTCGGTTGGGCGCGCGCAGGAAATAGCCTGCGTACTAACCTCGCATAACTTCCCCTACCAAATCTACATGGATGGGATGGCGCTGAAGACCAATGAGATACTATTCAGATACCCAGAGTATCTGAGAGACCCAAGAGCCTTTAGGAAAGCAATAAACGGCGTAGAAGTGGTGACATCGTGGAAGCAGAGAAAGAAGATCATCAACACACCCTCAGTAATAATCTCGCCAGCAGGTATGCTGGTTGGTGGCGCAGCGGTCTTCTACAACCAACAGATAGCGCAAAGAGAAAGGAATGCTATAGCGATAGTAGCCTACCAGGTCCAAGGAACACCAGGAAGAACCCTCCTTGAAAAAGGTCTAGCGCTTGTAAACGGCAGACCAACAAAAGTTAAGGCAGAGATAAAGAGATTCGACTTCTCATCCCACAGCGGCAAAAGCGGGTTAATGAATCTGATGCGTAAAGTTAAGGGCACCCCAAAGATTCTCATGGTTCATGGTGAAGAAGAGTCTTGCGTATCTTTCGCAAAAGCGGTTAAAGAGAACTTCGGGTTTGATGCATACGCACCTAGACCAGGCGAAGCGTTTCAGATCTAAGAAATCAACTCTTGTACAGCGATGGTTTCGAGAAGTAACAGTATAATATGAAAGTTGAATAGGATATGTGAGCCTCGGCGAGTATGGTAGCCCAATACTATGGCAAGGTCTTTCTTGCCCAAGCCTATTCTCATGCAGCAAAAGCGCCTAGCGGATCCTTGGTAACAATTGATACACGGCTTGCAGAACCTAAGCTAGTTTAAATCAGACCATTTTTCGTCTTTTGGTACTAAAGCGGCGGCGCCTCTCTCCACATTCGTCAAACGAATTAAGATTGTAAAACGTTTTTAAGTGTTGGCGGGTCAAGGGTGTTGAGAGTTAGTGCAGCTGGTCTATGATGCTACCGATCTAATGATTCTAAGGAGGGTCTGCTCAGGGTATGGTGTAGAAATCAACATCGCCGCTCTCTCAAAGATGCTTGGGCGGCATAAGAGAACGATTAGGAATCGTGTTACCTCTCTGCTTAAATATGGTGTAGTAGACAGACCCGTCTTCCCCTTCAAAGCACTCTTCCAGGAATACCCTCTTCTTGTAATCTCCTATGCTGATTTGCCTTACGATGAGAAGACGATAGATTGGTTGAGGAACGATAAGAATGTGTTCGCAGCCTATAGGGTTAGGGAGGGTGAGAGCAATATGGTGATCTTCGAGTTTCATAGAGATGTTTGGGACTACCACCTCTGGAGGGAGAGGATAGCGGCTGAGGGTAAGATACCTGAGAGGAGTAAAAGAGCGCCTTCCCACAACTACTACTTCTCGAATAAGGCGATATTCAAGTACGAGCCGAGCACACCTATAGAGCTTATCGAAAAAGAGTTTAAGGAGCAAGGGTTTGTTGAAGTTAATGGCTACGAGCTTGATGAGGTTGCGATCGGGGTCTTAAAGCATCTTCTAAGAGGAGAAGGCGTTAGGGTTAACGAGACCCTTTTGGCAAAGGAGCTGGGGTTAAGTAGGAAGGCTATTCTCAATAGGCTGAGTAAGATGCAGAGCAGCGGCATAATCTTGAACCCTTTATGTAGATTCCCTCACTTCTTCGTTCCACCCAACTATCTTCTTGTGTTAGCGCTGGTTGAAGTCAGAAGGTCTTTAGAGGACGTTATGCAGCAGATTAAAAGTGACCCACACATTACCTTAGCCTACCGCATAAGTGAAGGAAGATACAATCTTCTCCTCTTTGGATGCTACAAAACTGTGGAAGACTACTTGAAGTGGGAGGATCTTTATGGCGGAAAGAACCCGGGCTGCTTCGGCTCGATAAAGATAAGCATACTTTCACCCAAGATGACCATACACATCGATCAGCAGAAGGTTTCACTTGGCATAATAGAGGAGAAGCTAAAACAAGCAGCGGGAGATAAGATTAGATGAAAGGCAGAGAAAAGTTGGACGAATTTCTGAAAGAAATAGAAAGCGAATGTGGAGGGTTACCAAAAGATCTCCATATAACAAGAATCTGCTGTGCTCTGGCGGCGGTTTCTCACGGGAAGATAATAAAAACAGAAAAGCCAATGTTAAAATACTGTCCCTTACGTGTTGCCGATAAATTATATAAGTTCAGGAACTTTGATTCAACAGAAGTCTGCGAAGCTCTCTGGCTTAAAATATCAAAATATGGTTATTTCACGCCAAATAGGGAGTTGTGTAGAGAAAGTATCGAAGTCCCATATGGAGCTTCGGAGATGATGAAGTACGCTTTAGAGAAGAAAACGGTAGAGGCAGCTGTGATAGTATGTGAAGGGGCAGGCACCATTGTGACCAACAACCCCGCGTTAGTTCAAGGGGTTGGTGCAAGAATGACTGGGGTTTTCTACACTTCGCCTATTCCTGAAATTATAAGAAGAATAGAAGGCGTAGGAGGACTTGTCGTTTTTCGGGACACAGCTAGAATAGATCAGATTGAGGGGGTAAGAAAAGCGATGGAGCTCGGTTATAAGAACGTTGCTGTAACAGTAAATGGGTATTTGGGTGAAAATTTAAGCGAACTTAGAAGACTAGGAGAGAGTAAAAGCGTTTCCATCATCTCTTTAGTAGTCTGCACAACCGGAATAGAAAAAGAGAGAGCAGAGGAGATAGCGGAGTACGCAGATCTAGCTTGGAGCTGCGCTTCCCTCCACATGCGTGAAGTAGTTGGTAGGAAAGCAAAGATTCAGCTGGCTACGAAGATTCCAGTCTATGTTTTAAGTGAAAAAGGGATAGATTTCTTATCGAGCTATTCCGATGGGGATATTAGAAGATTTGTTGAAGAGGGGAAGAGGTATCTGATCTCTGGTGACCGTCGGTTAATGAAAAGTTACAGGAGAATAAAGGTAGGTGATTTTGAAACTTACTTTGGGGAAGTCGATGAGTTGCCTTTAAGGGTCAGAGATGAGCCCACTCCTCTTACTTAATTATCTTCACCTTCCTACCTTCAATCTTCAGCCTTCGCTCTACGAAGAGCTTTACTGCCTCTGGGTAGATTCTATGCTCCTCCTTCAATATTCTCTCGCTGAGCGTCTCCTCGGTATCGTCATCATACACAGGAACCACTGCTTGGAGTATTATAGGACCTTTATCCACCTCCTCATCTGCGAAATGAACCGTGCAGCCAGTGTATTTGACGCCGTATTCGAGGGCTTGCTTCTGCGCCCTCAACCCAGGGAAGGCGGGTAAGAGCGATGGGTGGATGTTCATTATGCGCATCCTGTAGCGTTGAATAAACATAGGTGAGAGTATCCTCATGTAGCCTGCTAGGAGCACAAGCCCTTCCTCAGGTGTAACACCATGATCTATAAGCGTCTTGATGATTAGGCTGTCATACTCCTCCCTCCTCCCCTTATAGGGTGTTGGGTCTAGGTAGACTGCTGGTATAGATGCTGCCCTGGCTCTCTCTAGAGCGTATGCGTCTGCTCTATCGCTTATGACAACCTTGATTTCCGCGTTCTTTATGTAACCCGATTTTATTGCATCTATTATCGCTTGAAGATTTGTTCCCCTACCTGAAGCCAACACACCTATAGGTACCATCATCTCCTCAACCCCTCCTTAAGCATCTTCACAGGATCAACCTTACCCACACCAGGCAGCCAATCAACCCTCTTACCAATCGTGCCCTTCTCCAACCTATAATGGTAAAGCCTCCTCACCCTCTCAGCGAGTTCAGCCCTCCTTTTTAATAGCTCCTCAGAACCTATGTCGCTCCGGTGGAATAAACCCCAGCCGTCTGCCAACCTAACCGCTGAAATGACCTTCTCTATTCGCGCTGAAGCCTCTGGTAGGGTTTCGTCTGCAGCTAGTATCTCTACGAGCCTTGAGCCCGCCGATACGATCCTACCGTCTTCCTGTAGGCTACACGACGCCCAGAATAGCTCACAGCCACCCTCAGCGATCCTAGCTTCATCCACCTCAACAGGATGACCTGCTGCTAGCCGCCTATTATCAGGGTAGCCTTTTGGAGCGATCGCTTTCACAACCACCGCCTTATTCCCAAACTCCAGCCTAACACCACTGAGCCTCTCATCTATTATCGCCAAGCATACATCAACTAGATCATTCTTTAACGTATGCAGCACGTTGAGCGCCTCTGGGTCGCCTAACCTACTATACATCTCTATTATGGTAGGCCCCTCTACTTCGGTAAGCATCATCTGACCAGCAACTACACCGTGATACCTCTTACCCGTCTTATCCTGTATAGCAGAGACCATCTTCTCAACTATTCGCAAAGACGCTTCGTATTCGCTCATCGTGAGGAAGGGTAGGCACATATCTGGACCAGAGATAGAGCCCATCCCACCAGTCTCGGTCCCTATATCAAACTCATGGGCATTCTTATTATCCTGCACCATAGGCATCCCGAGTACCGTCTTGCCGTCTGTGAAGCACTGCAGCGTATACTCAGGCCCCCAGACATTCTCCTCAACAAGAATCTTGTCTTCAATATCGCCGTAGCCACGCATGTAGCCCTCCAACCAACCTACGTGCTTCGACTTAAACCTCTGTTTCTCCTCGTGCAGATAGATCTGCCTATCCTCAACCACCTTCACACCCTTTCCACCAGCCTGCCTAGCAGGCTTCAACGCAACATTCTGAAGCCAAGTGAGTGTCTCAGAGTACCTCTGTAGGGTTGCATAGGCTTCTTCAGCCGATTTAAATGTCTGGAAGAGGAGTTTACCAGGCACATCATACTCCCATTGTAGGCGCCTCATCTCTGCCTTCGACATCTCTATTAGAGCAACGCTTCTGTTAGCGCCTATGCAGGGTATCTTCAGCGCCTCTAAGCGATCAGGCACTCCGTGGAAGTTCGGCTCCTCGGGGCCTACGAAGACGAAGTCAACGCCAAGCCTTTTAGCGGTTGAGCCTACGAATTCGGGGTCTGTTGTGCTGCCTTGTATGAACTCCCCCTCGCTCCTCTCACATATTCTCAGTATCCCAGGGTTCCTGTTTTCGCCTACCCAGTAGATCTTTGGGTTGTATCTGCTCTCTGATAGCTTCTTGGCTATTGCGTGTTCTCTGGCACCTGAGCCTACACCAAGTATCTTCATCTAACCTCCTCCTTGCTCGGGTACTCTCCTGTGAAGCAGCCGAGGCAGAGCATGTGCTTAGGCAGCCCTATTGCTTTGACCAAACCGTCTATTGAGAGGTATGAGAAGCTGTCTGCACCTATTATCTCAGCGATCTCATCTTCTGACAAAGCCCTCCCGATGAGCTCATCTATAGGAGGAACCTCTGTGCCGAAGGGGCAGTGAGATATGATCGCTGGGCTGCCTACTCTCACGTGAACCCTCTTCGCACCTCTCCTCCTAAGATTAAGCACCGTATTCTTTAACGTATTCCCCCTCACAACACTATCATCTATAAGCACAATATCCTTACTATCGATCGCCGCTTTGATCGGATTCAGCTTCAGCTGCACCCCCATCAGCCTTTCGAATTGAGTAGGCTTGAGGGCCGATCTAACGTGTCTACCGGTCCTCATAAACCCCAGCTTCACAGGGATGGATTTTTTTCTAGAGTAGCTGAGTGCGAATGGTAAGGCTGTTTCAGGTACGCCTATAACAACATCACCCTCCACATCCTTCTCTTCAGCGAGAACCTCACCTATCCTCTCTCTCACAGCGTAGATGGGTATGTCGTTTATGTAAGAATCTGCTCTAGCTAGATAAACGTATTCGAATGCGCAGTATGCTCTTCGGTTTGAGATGCCTTGCTTTCGCCTCCTGATGCTTAAAGGGTCGAATACTACACATTCGCCAGCTTGGATCGGACCTGAGTGTGTTGCGCCGACTACGTCTAAGGCGGCGCTTTCGGAAGATACTATACCTAGGTCGAAGCCGACCGCTCCTACTTCAAGAGGCTTAACACCCAGAGGGTCTCTGCAGCATATCATCTCCTCATTCTCGGTTAAGGCGATGAAGGAGAAGCCGACACCAGCTTCTGAAATAACTTGAGCGGCAGCATCTAAAGGGTCATTCTTCTCAGCGAGCAGCGTAGAGAGCCTCTCGGCGAGTCTGCGGAAGGCTTCACCTCTTTCTCCTTCGTAGCTCGGCTTGCCGTCTCCAGCAAGAACCAGCCTAGTAGGTGACTCCACCTCTACGAGACCATCGTCTTCAGATGGTGAAACCTGACCTACTCCTATGTAGCCCCTAACCTTGTTGCCAGAGAGAAGTTTGTAGAACTCTTCTACATGCGAGTTCTTTGTGTGGACGCTTATCTGTTTGGATTCGTTGTCGATTAGGGCGATGCTTGTGCACGCCTCCCCCCTTCCTTGTAGTGCTGTTAGACCGTAGTAGAGGAATCTTGAGGCGTCCCAGTTTTCTCTACCCTCGCCGAAGGGGTAGAACCCCATTATACCAGGCACTTCACCATCTCCCCTTCTTCATCCGCTGTGTATATTGAGGTGCCTTCTTTAGGCAGGAGTAGTTTCCCGTGTGGCAGGATGTGCATAGATCTGAGAGTGGTATGCCTATGCCTTTAGAGAGCCCTTCTAGTGTATTGTACCCCACTCTATCAGCCCCTATTTCTTCCGCTACCCTCCTGTTTATCTCCTCCAGATCCTCCACTCCTTCGCCTACTCTGTGGGCTATCAGCTCCTCCTTTGTTGGGAAGTCTATTCCAGCGAAGCAGGGGTAGCGTATAGGCGGGAAGGTTGAAAGCAGACAGACTGATTTAGCACCAGCCCTCCTCAGCGCCTTAATTATCGTTTTAGAGCTTGTTCCTCTCACTATGCTGTCATCTATAAGCACAACATTCTTCCTAAGCACCACATGCTCAACAGGCATAACCCAGCGGTTTATCTCAAGCCTACTCCTCAAAGTTGGCTCAATAAAGCTTCTAAGCCCACCCTTCTTACTATACCGATCCTTCATAAGCCCCTCCTCAAGGGGTATGCCGGATACTTGAGAAAAGCCTAAAGCAGCTGGGCGGGCTGAGTCTGGGACAGGTATGACAACATCACCATCCACTTTATAGAGTTTAGCCAGCTCTTTACCCAGCCTCTTACGCGCCTCATAAACATTCACACCATCGAGCGTGGAGCTCGGGTTTGCAAAGTAGGTGTACTCGAAGGCGCAGTGAGCCGCCCTATCAGACTTAGCGAAGATGTGTGATTCTACAGCACCCTTTGTGATCCTAAGAACCTCACCCGGCTTCACATCTCTGATGAACTCCGCCCCTACTGCTGAGAGTGCGCAGGACTCGGATGCAACTATGTAGGATGATGTTTCGGCGTGCCAGCCTAGGCAGAGCGGTCTGAAGCCCCTCTCATCTCTAGCAGCATATATGTCGCCGTTCTTGGTTATGATGACAAAGCAGTACGCTCCGTTAACCTCTGGGCTAAGTGCCTCAAACGCTCTAAACCAATTACCGTTTGCTTCTGATAGGAGGTGGTATAGTCTATAGCCAACTATCAGAGTGTCGCTAGCCCAAGCTGGTATCTCATAGTCAGTGGGGAGGGTGCTTAGAATCTCCTCTGTGTTAGAGATGGTTCCGTTGTGGGCTATAGCGAAATCTCTCCCAACCATCAGCGGCTGAGCATTCTCAAGCGCTGTCCGACCTACTGTAGAGTACCTTGTATGCCCTATAGCGTAGGGTGAAGGTGACTTTGCGCAGATCGAAGCCGCTTTACTTAAACCTTCAGAGACCAAGCCGAGCATACGCCATGGCTCCTTACCCGGCACAGCCAAGCCCCAGGCTTCTTGTCCTCTGTGTTGGAGCGCCCTCAGCAGATTGACTACCAATGGGAGTACATTGGTATCATTTCGAGAGCTCACAGCAGCCAGTCCACACTTCTCCCTTATCAAACTTCGTCACCCATCAGCCTAGGTATCGTGCTCCTCCAAGCGCGCTCCATCTCCTCAACCTTCAACTCTATCTCCCTAGCCCCGATCTCGAAGATCAACTCCCCCCCTTTAACTTCGCCTATGGTTTCGCAGGGTATGTTGAAGGATGCGCAGATCCTCTTTATTCTATCATCTTTCCCTCTCTCAGCGCCGATTATGAACCTCCCGTGAGTCTCAGAGAATAAGATTTCGTCAACCCGCTCGCATCTATTGGGAACCTTCGAAAGATCTATTACCAAGCCGACGCCTGATTTTATGCACAATTCAGCTAAAGTGGCTGCCAGCCCACCTTTAGACACATCTTCAATAGCCTTAGCTAACCCTAGGTTTATGATCTTCAGCACACATCTGTGCAGCCTCTTCTCGTAGTCGAAGTCTACTTGAGGCACAACCCCTCCTACCAAACCGTGGATACCTTCATAGTATTCTGAGCCGCCTAATTCGGATCTCGTTTCGCCTAATATCAAGACCCTTGTGCCAGCACCAAAATAGCATCTGGTCAGCGCGTCGAGGCTATCAGCCAAACCTATCACAGCTATCACTGGTGTAGGCTTTATCGCTTTACCGCTAACCCTATCCTCATTATAAAAGCTCACCTTACCGCCTATGCAGGGTATGTCGAGGTTCTTGGCGTAGTCAGCGATGCCTCTCACGGATTCGCTGAACGCCCAGAAGACTTCTTGGTTAGAGGGGTCGCCGAACTGGAGGTGGTCTAGCATCGCTATCGGTTTGGTGCCGACCGCTAAAATGTTTCTGCAGGCTTCGGCGAAGACTCCTGCTGAGCCGTTATATGGGTCGAGGTAGCAGTGCTTAGAGTTTCCATCCGCTCTGACCGCTATGAATCTGCCGTTGGGTAGGCGGAGCACAGCTGCTCCTGTCTGACCGGGTTTGAAGACCGTCCTTAAGCCTACTTCGTGGTCGTACTGCTCGTAGACCCACTGCTTGGACGCTATGTTCGGTAGGCTTATGAGTTGTAGTATGGTCTGCGCTAGATCGTGAGGCTCATCTGGTTTAGGAACCCTTTTTAGTTGCTCAATATACTCTGGCTTCTTGGCGCTTCTGTAGATGATGGGCGCGTTCGCAAGTAGTTCTGCTCTTATCTTCGTTAGAACCGTCTCACCCCTCTTTATGGTCACATATTTATCGTCTGTCACCTTGCCTATTATCGCATACCTAACCCCGTATTTCCTGAAGATCTTCGCCACCTCCTCTTCGTAGCCGCCTTGAACCACGAATAGCATACGCTCCTGCGACTCGGAGATCATGATCTCGATTGGATGCATATCTTCTTCACGCAAAGGTACCTTCGTGAGATCGGCTTCGACGCCAGTTCCCCCCTTATCAGCTATCTCAGAGAGCCCGCAGCTCAATCCGCCTCCGCCTAGATCCTTCAGCCCCCTCACCCTACCTGTGGCTAAGGCTTCGAGTGTAGCCTCGATTATCATCTTCTCAGCGAAGGGGTCTGGTATCTGGACAGCAGACCTCTCCTGCTCAGACTCCTCGGTCAAGACGGCTGAGGCAAACGAGGAGCCGTGCAGCCCATCTCTACCAGTCAACCCACCAACCAATATTATCGAATCACCAGGGTACCTTGCTTCAGCCAATACGAGGTCGCTTCTCTTCCCCACACCAAAGCAGACCACATCGACCAAACAGTTTCTTTCAAACGACTCGTCGAACTCAACCTCTCCACCAACAGTAGGCACACCAACACAGTTACCGTAGTCACTTATCCCCCTGACCACGTGCTTAAAGAGCCATCTTGAGTGGCTGCTGGTTAAGATAGATCCGAATCTGAGCACATCGAGAAGCGCTATCGGGCGCGTCCCCATACAGAGAATATCGCGAAGTATGCCTCCAACCCCAGTGGCAGCCCCACCATAGGGGTCGATGGCAGAGGGGTGGTTGTGGCTCTCTATGTGCGCGGTCAGAACGTAGCCGTCACCAACATCAACCACACCAGCATCATACCCAGGTCCGAGGATGACGTGCCTACCTTGAGTAGGGAGAAGCTTCAGGAGGGGTTTAGATGACTTGTAGCTGCAGTGCTCAGACCACTCCGCATCAGCTATAGCCAACTCCAAGTCGCTAGGTTCTCTACCAAGCCCCCTTCTAAGATGCTCCACCTCCTCTTCTGTGAGGTTCAACCTAAGCTGCTTCACTCTCTCCAAGAGCGTCAGCCACCTAAATCGAGCATCGACCTAAAGACCTCTAAACCGTCTGTTGAGCCAGATGGGCTTAGAACCGCTTCTGAGGCTCTTTCAGGGTGCGGCATCAGCCCAAGCACATTACCCCTTCTGTTACATACACCAGCTATAGCCTCTAAAGAGCCGTTTGGATTAGATCTTTCAGACGGTGTACCGTCTGGCTCTGTGTAGCGGAAGACTATCTGGTTATGCTCCTTTAACTCCTTGAGCCCCTCTGGATCAATGTAGTATCTGCCCTCGTTATGCGCTATGGGCATCTGCAGCACCTGCCCCCGTGAGTATCTTCTTGTGAAGAGTGTCTCGTTATTCTCCACTCTAAGATTGACCCATTTGCACACGAACTTTAGCCCTGTGTTCCTCATCAACGCACCCGGTAGAAGACCTGATTCGACGAGGATCTGGAAGCCGTTACATATGCCTAATACAGGCTTCCCCTCCTCAGCCATCCTCCTCACTTCACGCATAATCGGGCTGAAAGCAGCTATCACACCAGCCCTAAGGTAGTCTCCGTAGGAGAAGCCGCCTGGTAGGATCACGCCATCGTACCCACTTAGGTTTCCATCAGCATGCCAGACTAGATCAGCCTCTACACCGAGCACATCGGTAAGCACGTGGTGCACATCTCTGTCACAGTTACTCCCTGGGAAGACTATGACGGCTATGCGCATACCTAGGCACCCAGCACCTCAATCGAGCACACGCTAACAACAGGATTATAGATCCTCAGCTCGTCGCACATCTTCGAGACGAGCTGCTTTGCTTCCTCACTGTTCGAAGCTTCCACGACAATCTTAAGAAGCTTAGCTGCTCTAACACCCTTGATCTGAGTGTAGCCATTCTTTACCATCAAATCTCTCATAATCACCTCTCCTTCAGGGTCCCTTATGGTGGGCTTATTCTCTATCACTACGTTAACTTTGAAGGTAGGCAACTCAAAGACCCTTGAGCTGAGTGGCTATACCCCTATTATTAACCGTATCCCTCTCCGGTAATAGTCCTCTGAACCTTTTCTGATAGAAACTCTCGCTAACCTATCCGGAGCAAAGCCACAATATTTGGTGAAAACGCAACCAAGGTTTAGAGGATCTTAGGGAGAGGATGTCTTCTCCTCGGTCACATATCTGAGCCAAGCTTTTACAATCTTGACCAGCCCAGCTCTAAGCTCTTCGCCTCTTAACATCTGCTTTCTGAGAGCGGCAACTTCTTCAGCGAGGAGAGGTGCTTGGATGACATCTCTTATCCAGCGTTCAAAGTCCCTTCTATATAGGTGGAACTCCAGCGACTTAGCCTCTACAACGGTAACCGCTTCTAGGAAGGATGTGATCGAGGAAGCTAAGATGCCTGTGTATCTGCCGTAGTCTGTGAAAAAGTAGAAGGTTTTTTCGTGCGTAAATAGGACGGTGCCCTTAACCTCCTCACCCTCCTCTACCACGACATTAGGCCATATTCTGCAACCCGCCCTTATCTTAACCCCCCTCTTAACGTGGGCTGCCTGCCCTATTATAGACTCCTCAACCGTTGCTTCCTCACCTACAGATGCTTTCTCACCTACTATGCTCTCCAAGATCTTTGAGCCGCTGCCCACCGACACATCCTCAAATAGGGTTGATGAAACCACCGTAGCGTTACCCGCTATTCTTGACCCGCTCAAAACGCTTGCATAGGGTCCTACGGTCGCACCGTCCTCAACTCTGACCCCTGAGCCTATCAGCAGAGGCGCCTCTAACCTAGCTTCTCTTCCTATGTGGGCTTCGCCTAGCATCCATATTGAGGTGTCGGTCTCCTCCATATGCTTCCTCAGAATACGCTTCTGCGCTTCAAGGTATCCCTCTCTACTGCCTACATCAACCCAATAGCCTTCACCTTCATATGCTAGCAGCCTCTTCCTCGAGGAGAGCATCTTCGGAAAGACGTTCTTCGCGAAATCGCAGGGGTGCTGAGTTATGAAGTCAAGAACCTCTGGTTCAAGTACGTATATCCCTGTGCTGACCTTGTTTGAGCGGCACTCCTCTGGTCTAGGCTTCTCTTGGAAGCCTGTGATGAATCCGTCGCTATCGTGTTCTACTGTGCCGAAGAGCCAGGGGTTTGAAACGCTCCTCACAACTATTGTGGCATCAGCCCCGCATCTAATATGAGCCTTAACCGCTTCTGAAAGGTCTATCTCCGTGTATGTGTCCCCTTGGACGACTAGGAAGCGCTCATAGAGGAGGTGGCTGAGCATCTTCACGCTCCCAGCCGTGCCTAGTAGGAGATCTTCAGGCTCAACCGAATAGTGTATCTTCACACCAAGCTTTGATCCATCACCTAAATAGCTTCTAACTTGATCACTCAAGTAACCTACGGTTAAGATCACCTCCCCAAAACCGCATTTAGCCAAGTGTTTTATCAGATGCTCGATCACAGGTGCTGGACCTAAAGGTAGCATAGACTTCGGGCGTGTGAGCGTTAGGGGTCTTAACCTAGTCCCCTCCCCACCCGCTAAAACCACAGCCTTCAACCCAGCACACTAGTCGCCGCAACACTGTAATAAAGGTATATGTGTTGCAAGGGTTTATCTGCCACCCCCTAGCATGGTGTATAGCGGGTATGTTCGACTTCAACACCTACCTATCTGTATTCACCTGGCGATACGGAAGCAATGAGATGAGACAGCTCTTCTCCGAGGTAGCTACGAGGGCCACTTGGAGGCGCATCTGGCTCGCTTTGGCTGAAGCGGAGGCTGAGAAGGGGCTTGTGACGCAAGAGGAGCTCGAGGATATAAGGGCTTACGCTGATGCTTCGAAGGTAGATCTAAAGAGGGCGCACGAAGTGGAGCGTGAAATCAGACACGACCTGATGGCTGAGGTAAGGGTCTTCGCTGAGCAGGCCAAGAGAGGCGGCGGTAAGATACATCTAGGCGCAACCTCAGCCGACATCGAGGATAATGCTGATGCCTTGAAGATCAGAGCAGCCCTAGACATAATCTTGACTAGGCTCGTAAACTGCCTAGACTCAGCCTCCAAGAAGATCAGAGAATACCACGATCTACCTTGCTTGGGTTGGACACACCTACAGCCAGCCGAGCCGACCACAGTAGGCTATAGATTGGCTCAGTACGCTCAGGATCTTGTAACCGATATTAGGTGCGTGGAGTTCCTCTTAGAGAAGGTGGTTAAGGGGAAGGGGCTTAAGGGCTCCGTAGGCACATCCTCGAGCTTCAAAGAGCTGCTCTCAGGCATCTCCGAGCCGATTGAGCTCGAATCAGCTTTTCTGAGTAAGCTTGGGTTAGACGCCTACTTCGTCTCAACCCAAACATACCCTAGGAAGCTCGATCTCCTACTGCTATCTACACTAGCTTCTATTGCTCAGAGTGCTCATAAGTTTGCCTTCGATGTTAGGTTGATGCAGTCGCCTGTGTTCGGTGAGTGGTCTGAGCCTATAGGTGAGCGTCAAGTAGGCTCCTCTGCTATGCCTTTTAAGCGCAACCCTGTTTCGAGTGAGAGGATATGCTCTCTGGCGCGTTTCGTAGCTGTGCTGCCGCAAGTAGCTTTCATCAACGCCTCCTCAACCCTACTTGAGCGAACATTAGATGACTCAGCGAACAGAAGGATAATCATCTCAGAGGGCTTCTTGGCCGTAGATGAAATACTCATACTCTACGACAAGATAATGGGTGGGCTACAGATATATGAGAAGGTGATCGAAAGGAACCTCAGACGCTTCGCTCCGTTCTCCGCAACAGAGCGCCTACTCATGAGGCTGGTTAAAGCGGGGGAGAGTAGGCAGGAGATGCACGAGCTGATCAGAACATACTCGTTTAAAGCGTGGAGAGCGGTCTTAGAAGGCGAAGAGAACCCGCTTATAGACCTTTTAGCAAGCGACAGCAGGATAGCAGCCAAGATACAGAGAAGCGAATTAGAGTCTATACTCGGCTCAGCAGGCTTTAAGGAGCAGGTGGGCGATGCGCCGAAGCGCTGCCTAGAGTTCCTCAGCAGAGATGTCGAACCTATCTTAGAGAAGTATGCAGATAGGGTTGGGCGGAGGGTTAGTGCTGAGTTCTAGGTGAAGTAGAAGCGCAGCCCCTCGATCATAAACTGAAAGGCTATAGCCGCTATGAAGATGGCCATAAGCCTAGCAGCAACAGCAGAACCAGTCTCCCCCAGAAACAGGTAGATTTTCTCGATCGAGATGAGCACGACAGATGTTAGTAAGATGACGAGGATCACGGCTAAGATGACTTCGACTACGCTGGTGATCTGCAGCATAACTATTGTTGTAGTGATAGCGCCTGGACCAGCTAGCAAAGGGAAGGCCATAGGCACCGCTCCAGCACCCTCAGGCGTCACATCCTTCTCCTCCCAGGAGCCTGTCACAAGGATCTTCATAGCTATTATAAGCAGCAGAAGCCCACCAGCAATCTTAAAGCTCTCTACAGATATGCCGAAGAGCGCTAGCAGGAGGTGGCCCGCGAACGCGAAGACAAGCAGCAGCGCTGCCGAGACGACGATTGCTGATCTGAAGGTTCGCCTCCTCTGAACCGGGCTAAGGTTCCTCGTCAAACCTATGAAGATGGGCACATTACCTATAGGGTCAACTACAACAAACAAGGCGACAACCGCCTTCAGAAGCGCCTGCCAATCAATCTGAAGCCAATCCAAACCGACTCAACACAACCTACTAAAGAGAGATAAATTAACCTTAGCCCCCCAACCCATCATGTAGCATCCGTAAGAAAGCGAGCCAAGAAGACTCCCTCCGCATTCTCTCAATTTTACTATGTGAGATTCATTCTATTTTTGGCACTTCAGTCGAGGAGAAGCTCACAGACGCTTTTTGCCCTATGTTGGTGTACCCAACTTTCAGGATCTTTTACCTCTTCTCTAATTTCCAGAACGCTGGAAAGACTGGCTGAACTTCCACTTTAAGAGGTCTGAAAGGAGCGCTTTATAATCCGTTTACACCACAAGTTTGGTGCAGAGCAAATATCTCCAACATCATACATGCACCTGCCACAGCCAAGCGGATGTTTACTCATAAACACAGCCCTGTAGCTTCGGGGAGTCCTATAGGGTGTGTATTGCTCTGGGTGTTAAGTCGCCGCTCCACTTGAGAACCCATATACCTCTAGCCCTAGCCTCATCTAAAGCTAGGGGTATGGCGTAGTCGGCATAAACCACTTTTATCAGCTTAGGTCTGAGCAGGTCTGGCCTCCTCTCCTTTATGGAGGCGATCTTCTCCTCAAGCTCATCTAAAAGCTTAACACCTAATCTGACCGTAGCCTCACCTACCACACAGAGTTCTCCTACAGCACCATAGATGTTAACCTCCCTACCATCGACCCACACCCTATCGAGAGGAACATCGACATTCAACTCACTCCTTAACCTATGCCTAATAACATCCCTACCCTCCTCTTCAACGGTCAAAGTTAACCTTTCAACATTCACCCTAAGATCCCTCAACTCGAACCAAATCTTCTCCTGCCCCTCTCTCAGACTCTTGACCTCCAACCATAGCTTCTCCTGCCCCTCTCTCAGACTCTTGACCTCCAACCATAGCTTCTCCTGCCCCTCTCTCAGACTCTTGACCTCAAGCCAGAGCTTCTCCTGCCCCTCCCAAAGCTTCTCCTGATTCTCTCTCAGACCCTTAACCTCAAGCCACAGCTTCTCCTGATTCGCTTCCAACTTATCTAGCCTCTTCAGTATCTCGGAGATGCCGATGAGCCCGGCTACCGCGTACCTAAACTCCTCATCCTCCTCCAACGCCTTAAGGATCCGCTTCTTCTCCTCAGCAGATAGAGATGTAGACATCAACACCTATAATCACCTACTACCATCTTATTAAACTTCCTAATCCTGATCAGCGCTTAGATAATTTATTACACCTAAGCCAGCGCTCCTACCGCCGCCTACATTCGTATACTCGCCGAACTTGAGCAATGCGTCGACAACCTTAGCATACTTCTCCGAGTAGAGGTCTTTGGGTAGGCTGAAGTGCACCTCACCCACGAAACCAACGACCCACTTGTTGGTTGTAGGATGCTCATAGACTCTGATTGTTCTGATCGAATTCGGGTACCCAGATAAGGCTACGCCGCCCAACTCGACCCAATTCTTAAAGTCGCCTGCGGGTATCTTTGTAGACGCTCCGGAGAAGGCTCGCCAGAGTCTGAGGAGGCTTCTGAAGAAGAGCACTGGGTCAGGTAGCGGATGCAACCTATATAGGTCTGGTGTCGGCGCCTTAACCTTCTTAGCCGAGGGGAAGAGCCTCTCAACATCCACAGGCGTCCTTCTGAAGTACGTTGGGCTTCTGAACCTTACCGAGAACTTCTCCACAGCCCTAGCCTCCTCAACGAGCTTAGCGGCGTCGAGCTGACTATACTCTATGGATGCTAGCCTACACTCCCTACCCTTGAGCGTGAGCGCTTCTGTGAAGAGGGTTTCTCTGATCATGTTGGATAGGTCTGAGTCGAGCAGCGTTATCGAGAACCTCGCAGCACCCCTCGGCATCCTCCTGTAAACCACCTCCCAACCGGAGCCCAAGGCTTCTATGGGTGTTGTGGAGTATGGTGCCAGCTTCTTCTTCACGTGAAGCTCCTCAGCCTTATCCTTAGAGACCCTCTTTATGAGGTCGAAGAATAGGCCCCTTACCGCGAAGCCGGAGTAGCTCTGAAACTCGATTGGCTCGTCTGAGTAGATGGTGAAGGTGTAGCGCTCTACAGGCATATGTGCACATCTTCTATGCGTAGCGGTATGATAAACTTTTCACCAGCCAAACATACTCAAGTCTTTAATTCTCTTTGTGAAATTCTGAGGGTTGAGGGTAAAGAGGTTCAGACTTTCAATTCTCTGTATGAGACTCCTGAACCCTACCATCAACCATACATCTTGAAGCCCTCAACGAAACCCCCAGAACCCACACGCACCTTAATGAACTATGCTCAAAAGTCGTCGGTTGCTTTGCATAACAAAAAGAAAGGTGTAAGGGAAAAAGAAAGAGTGTTAATAATTGGGTATTCGCACTATACCTATCTCTTTATCATAATTTGTTGTGATTACATACATTCTTAGCTCATCGTCCC
>JAAOZN010000078.1 GCA_011605775.1 Nitrososphaerota archaeon
GATGATGTGGTTACATATAGGAGAGCTATATGCGAACATCCAACCCTTTACTCCGGTGAATGATAAGGCAACCTTTATAAAGTGATGGCTTAGTATCGGCTTAGGATGGCTGCGGTTACAGCAACTCCCCATTACCCTGTTATTTCCTTGCGGGTGGTGCAGGCGATCTCTGATGTGGAGCTTGAGAGGAGGCGTAAGCGTATAAGAGACCTGATGGCGCAGAAAGAGATAGATGTGCTCGTATTCCACTCATTAGGAGGATATCTGAGGTACGTCACAAACTACCTCGGCACGGGCTCGGTAGAGTACCTGTTGTTCCCATTGCAGGCTGAGCTTCTATTTCTAGGTAGAGAGGACGATTCTATCATGGAGGCAAGGGCTCATCACGGTCTTGCAGATAGCAGAGCGCTTTCTCCCTTTGAATCTGTGGAGCGAGATGCGCAGATTGTTAGCGACGCGATTAAGGAGCTCGAACCGAAGTGTGTTGGCATCGTAGATGTCTCGAGAGCTCCAGCAGGGTTCTATACGACGCTAAAGGAGCGGTTACAAGGAGTTGGTTTAGTTGATGCCACATCCCTAGTGGATGAAGTTAGAATGACGAAGAGCTTGAATGAAAAGATTGCGATAGAACGCTCTGCCAGAATCTGTGATAAAACCGTGGATGCGTGCAAGGCTGTCCTCAGACCTGGTAAAAGAGAATATGAGGTCATAGCGGAAATTGTAGGGGAAGCTAGGAGGAACGCAAGCGAAACGGAAAAGATCGTCACAGGCAGCGGGCCCTGTAGTAAGGAAGTTCTCAATCTCTCATTGAACCTAAAGAATAGAATGTTCTCTAGAGGGGATCTTTTCAGACTACACTTATATGTCTCTGGCCCAGGCGGCTATTGGACCGAGATTTCAAGAATTTTTGTTCTAGGTAGGCCTACCGAAGACCTGAAGAAAGCTTTTGAACAAGCTATTTCCGTAAGACAAGCGGCGCTAGAGAAGTTACGGCCAGGTGTTAAAGTAGGTGAGGTTTATGAATATGCTTTGCAGAAGGGTAAAGAAATAGGTTGCAGTCTTCAGAAGGAGGTTATAGGATATTCGCAGGGTTTGGATATCATTGAGAAACCTATATTATACAAGGGGGTGAATGAGGAGATTAGACCTATGATGCACTTCCGTCTAGGCTGTGTGGTGAAGGTAAACAAGGCTTATGCGCAGATCGCAGATAACTACTTTGTGGAAGAGGAGGAGGTTAGAAGGTTGCAAAAGACCCCAGAAGAAATCTTTGAGATCGAGGTGTAGCCTATGGATACCGAGCTTCCTCAAGAAGAGAAGATCAAGAGAATAGAGCAGATCAAGCTTCAATTGATGGAGAAGCATAAGGATGAGACCGTACGATACACAGGCTGCTCTATCAACTGCGGTGGAAGCGGCTGTATACTGAAGGTGAGGCTCAAGGATGGTAAGATAACAGCGATCGAACCGGATGACAGATATCATAGAAACGTGGGTAGAGAAGATGCTGTGGCTACGGACGATGAGTTACAGAAGAATAAGCTTCAGCAGAGGCACTGCCCCTTCGCCTGGGGTTGGCGGCGCCACCTCTACAGCCCCAACCGTGTACTCTACCCTCTTATGAGGGCACCGGGAAGTAAAAGAGGAGAAGGGAAGTTCATCAGGATCAGCTGGGATGAGGCCCTGACCATAATTGCTGAGAAGATGAAAGAGTGTAAGGAGAAGTACGGGCCCTATTCCATCATTACCCCATATATCGATAATCCCATGCTTGACCCACTATTTGGATGGTTTGAGGCTGGTGTTCAAGGTTGGGGCTGGTGTTCACAGGATGCGGAGAGGCTTGCCGAGCATCTGATGACAGGCTACCCCGGCTGGACATACGCGCCGTCCTTTGATATGGCTGACGTTCTGTTTAATTCGAAGCTGATCGTCCTTTGGGGTCTCGACCTCACCACTACAAGAATAGGTCCGGCTCACCAATTCGCTTGGTACGTTAAGATGGCTAGGGAGAAGAAGGGTACACCTGTCATCTGCATAGATCCGCGCTTCAGCGACACCGCTGCTGTGCTCGCTGACCAGTGGATACCCATCAAGCCCGGTACAGATATGGCTATGCTACTAGCTATAGCGTATATTGTGATCAAGGAGGATCTCTATGATAAGGAGTTTGTGGAGAGGTTCGTAGAACCAAAGGGCTTCAAGAAATGGGCAGATTATATTCTTGGGGTCAGTGATGGGGTTCCGAAGACCCCCGAGTGGGCTGAAAAGATCTGCGCAGTTCCAGCGGAGACAATACGAGACTTCACTTACCTGTATGCAAAATCTAAACCAACCTTCCTCTACAAGAACTGGAGCGTTGCTAGAAAGAGCAGGGGCGAGAATTCAGCTAGAGCCGCAGCAGCCCTACAAGCGATAATGGGCTATTGGGGTAAAGGGGGGTACTCAGGCTTCGGCCCCCGTTCACGCAACGCACCCTACATTAGACCATGGTTCCCTATGCGAATACCATTAGGATTGATGCCGAGAAAATACTATCCACCGAGGATGTATCGTTCTAACAAGTGGGCTCAAGCCGTTTTACTGCTTGATAAGGTGAAGAGTGGAGAACTGAGCACAGAAGAGTATCGGAGAATCATAGGGTGGAGGGCAGACCCCAATCTTCCAAACCCGAACCCGAAGATGCTCTTTGGGGGAGGACCCCAGGCTCAAACCGTTAACACGCTCGTTACTGGCACCAACGCAACTCTACATCAGATTGAAGCCATGAATAGGCTCGAAATGGTCGTTTGGTTTGCTACACACATGACACCAACAGCGATGTATGCTGACATCATATTGCCTGTGCAAGATCAGACATTCGAGTGCCCAACCTTCGCGAACAACGACTACGGCGGCTTCTCACATAACACATTCTGCCCAGGTGTTGTGAAGGCTCCGGGTGAAGCGAAGCCATTTATGTGGATCTACACAAAACTCGCTGAAAAGCTGGGCTTCGGGAGAAGATATAACACATACTACACTACAGATGAAAACTGGGATAAGGATTGGTTAAGGTACCTTGGCGCCTACTACAATAGATTTAGGGATACTATGAAGAGATGGGAACTTGATTTACCTGAGTGGGAAGAGTTTCTTAAGCAAGAGTGCCCATCCATAAATCTGGACGAGTACTTTGACGAACCCTGCCACGGTTACGTAAATGAGCTTGAGCTCGGTCTACCGTTTCCCACTAAATCGGGCAAGATAGAAATCTGCAGCGAAATCTTGGAGAAAGAGGAGGAGCGGGGGAAGCTTCATTTCGATGCAAGAGGTTTGGTTATAGATGTTCTTCCAAACGATTGGAGGGATCTCACACCGATACCAACTTATCAGCCTGCAGTAAGGGGAATGGAGGATCCTTTGGTCGCTAAGTACCCTTTGATGCTTCTCTCGTCACACGGTAGATATAGGTCACACTCAACAGGCTGGGATAACCCATGGCTTAGAGGCGATGTCTACAGACACGCCCTCTGGATAAACGTAGCCGATGCGAAAGTAAGAGGCATAAAGGACGGGGACATAGTTAGGGTCTACAGCGACGTTGGTGAGGTAAGGGTGCCAGCATACGTGACTACGAGAATCATGCCAGGTGTAGTGGTTTTAAGGCACGGCGCGTGGATAGAATTAGATGAGAAAGGTGTAGATCACGGGGGCTGCCCCAACATGCTCTTATTTGACGATAAAAGCCCTCAAACCCCTGCGCACGCAACTGGTCTTGTCCAAGTAGAGAAGGTAGAGGAGTGAAGTGAAATGCCTCAGTACGGATTCCTCTTTGACCAAAGCCGATGCACAGGCTGCCACGCCTGCTCAATAGCCTGCAAAGAATGGTACGACCTTCCACCGGGTCCGCTGAAGTATATGAGAGTTTTTGAGTGGGAGAAGGGTGCCTTCCCAGATATCAAGCTCTTTCACCTCGCCATAAACTGTTATCACTGCGAAAACCCGGTGTGCATAGACGAGTGCAAAAAATACGTGCCTGGCGGGGCAATATACAAGGAGGATAAGTATGGAGCTGTTCTCATAGACCCGGAGCGCTGCAACCCTATAAAATACCAATGCAAGAGGGCTTGCTATGAAGCTTGCCCATACGGCTCGATAGTTTTTGCAAGCGACGACCCAGGTGAAAAAGCGCAGAAATGCACCATGTGCATAGATAGGCTTGAGCAGAACCTTGCGCCGATTTGTGTACTAAGCTGCTCCTTGAGAGCCCTAGAGTTTGGTCCTTTGGATGAATTAAAGAAGAAGTTCGGCACTCTTCAGCAGCTTGAGGATCTACCGAGCCCAGAACAAACCAAACCAGCCGTAGTCTTCATACCCCCTACCCCCAAGCGGCAGCTCATAAAATACGACGCTGAGAAGGCTTTGGAGCTGTGGCAGCAAAGGGGTCCCTATGCGCCTCCTGGATTACCGAAGGTATTCGAGAGGAAGGAGGATGTGACAAATCCGCCTAGGGAAATTATAGGAAGGAACCGCTTGGTATTGAAGCCGAAGAATGTCCAAGAGCTTATGTACTATACAGCAAATGATGAGTAGCTCTGTTAGTACAAAGAGGAAGAACCTCATATACCTAGTTGTTCGCGTGGGTAGCCTGATCAAAGAAGGTTTATTAAGAGAGTTTTGTGAAACCCTCTGTGGTGCAGAATGGCTAGAATCGAGGTCAAGTCTCTCACAAAGGTCTTTTATCCAGCAAAAGGTAATCCGGTCTGCGCCTTAGATGATGTGAGCTTTGAGATAGATGATGGTGAGTTCGTATCTGTAGTTGGACCAAGTGGCTGCGGTAAGAGCACGTTGCTCTATATAATAGCGGGCTTCATACCGCCGACAAGAGGAGACGTTTTGATTGATGGTTCCCCTGTCAAAGGGCCCGGTCCTGATAGGGGTATAGTCTTCCAAGAGTATGCGTTATTCCCTTGGAGGACCGTTTTGGAGAATATCAAGTACGGTCTTGAGGAAAAACGTTTGCCCAAGCGTGAAATAGATGCGATAGCGAGAAGATACATTCAATTTATGGGGCTGGAGGGCTTTGAGCACAAGTACCCAAGAGAACTCTCTGGGGGTATGAAGCAACGTGTGGCTTTAGCAAGAACTTTAGCATATGAACCAGCGGTGCTTCTGATGGATGAACCCTTCGGAGCCCTCGATGCACAGACCCGTGAAATAATTCAAGATGAGCTTCTAAGAATATGGAGAGAGACTAGGAAGACAATCCTGTTCATAACACACTCTGTAGAAGAAGCTGTGTATCTATCGGAAAGGGTCTTCATTATGACACATAGACCTGGCAAGATCAAAGATGTTGTTAAAGTTGATGTAGATAAGTCCAGAGGGAGAGAGGAAGTAATAACTTCGCCGGAGTTCACTAAGCTAAGGAATAAAGTGTGGTTAGAGGTTCGTGAAGAAGTATTAAAATATTACAAAGGATTAGAAGAAACTCTGCTACATCAATAAATTTAGCACGCTAGCACTCACCGTCTAGGTAATATCACTAGATGGTATTGGTGAAAATAGAAATGTTAATATAGGAGGTCCCTTGAACTTTTAGGTATGGCTGGAGAGCAGCGTGTTTCCCGAAGAGGTTTTCTGACTGTTGCCGTATCAGCGATCGTTGCTGGTGTGATTGCTGGTGTGGGAGGCTACTATGCTGGCTTAGCAGCTACACCAGCTAAAGAAACCACGAGAACGGTAGAGCGTACGGTTACCGCCACAACAACCTTAGCGCCAGGAGCGCCCTACACAACAACCGTAACAACAACAATCACCCCACCACCAACGACCGTAACCAGAACCGTAACAACAACCGTGACAGCTACAACACCAACTACTGCGCCGCCTAAAGAGATACCGACTGTGAAGGTATGGTATATTGTTCCGGTGGAGGAGCTTATTTCACTCTTAGAAATATCCTATTTTAGGGAGAATGCGCTGAAGAATTACGGGAAGAGCTATAAGCTGGAGTTCGGCAAGGCTCAAGCGTCTCCGATGCTCATAACTGGGTTAGCAGCGGGTGAAATAGATATAGCTGTTGGTGTAGCGCATATTTCCTTTTCCACAGCAATTATAGGTCAGACTGTTCCAGGTGGTATTACTGCCATAGCCACTGACTTCTACGATGCACATCCTAATTACTACTCTTTCACTTGGCTGACGCTAATCGACTCACCCATCGCCTCGGTCAAGGATTTGAAGGGAAAGAAGTTGGGTATAAACGCATTCGGAACAGGAGTTCACGCCACAGCGCTAACAGCGTTGAAGAAATACGGGATGGACCCTGAGAAGGATGTAACATTTGTGGAGATACCGTTCCCTAATATGGCTGCTTCTATAAAAGAGCGTAAGATCGATGTAGGAGTATTCCCATCGACGTTCTACTATAGGGCGATCTTTGAAAACCCAAACACCTTTAAGAAAGTATTCGATTCATACGAAGGGTATGAAAGACCATACCTACATACCATGGTTGTAGCGAGGAATGACTTTCTCAAGAAATATCCTGATGCTGTGAAGGCTTTCCTTGAGGACTACGTGCTCCTCCATCGTTTCGCATATGCCCCTGAGAATAGAGAAAAGATATTAGATCTGGTATCTGAGTATTTCAAACTACCGAGGGAAATGCTTGCAACGTACTATCTTCTACCGGGGAAGGACGTTTATAGACCCTTAGACTGCCGCATAGTTGTGGAAGACCTGCAGTGGGGTGTCAATAAACTCTACGAAATTGGCTTCATAAAAGAGAAGCTAGATGTCAGTAAGTATGTCGATAACTCATACCTGCCTCCCTAGTCGCATTACTCAGGTATCCATCCAGTAAAGACATAGGGGTCGTCAGCCCAAGAGGATAACGAGGCCTCCCTTGACGGGTATGGCAAATGGCGAAGGATAACACTACAGGCAGCTCACCATTGTTTGTTAACCTCTTGGTTAGCCTATCTAAGGCTATTCCCATACTATTGATTCTTACGATCTGGGAGACTGTGACGCAGATCGGGTTAGTAAATACACAAATACTACCTACTTTCTCATCAGTGCTTCGCGCAGCAGTAGACCTTATCTACTCCGGTATTGTGATCCGCCACCTCTTAATATCTCTATACCGAGCGTTTGGAGGATTGGCTCTTGGCATCTTAGTTGGCGTCATACTAGGTTTCGGAATGGCGGTTAAGAAGCAGGTCAAGAATTTTTTCGATCCGATCATCACATTAACATATCCTATTCCAAAGGTTGCTTTAGTACCGCTTACGATGGTGTGGTTAGGTGTAACTGATCAAGCAGCCATTTTTGTGATCTTCCTAGCTTGCCTCCTACCTATGATCGTTAACACTTACCACGGAGTTAGAAGCGTAGACCAAGTACTAATATGGTCTGCTATGAGTCTTGGCACCCGTGAGCGGGGTCTATTCCGTAAGGTTATCTTCCCTGCTACAATGCCTTATATCTTTAACGGAATACGCGTTGCCCTACCCTTCTCATTTATTGTGGTAATTAGTGTGGAGCTCGTAGCTTCCAAAGCAGGTATAGGGAATCTAATCAGCGGGTACGGTGGATTAGGAATCTACGACTATATGTTTGCAGCGATTCTTATCTTTATCGTCTTCTCGTTTGCCGCTGATCGGATAGCGGTGCGTTTAATGAGGCGGATTCTTCAATGGTATGAGGAGGCGGGGGCGTTATGACCTCTTTAATGAAGAAGGTTCTTAATGTCTTAACATCCTTTTACTCTCTGATCGTTGTGATCGTAGCTTGGGAGATTATTGGCAGAAGCGGTATCGTACCATTTTTCTTTCTTCCGCCTCTATCAACCATAGCTTACACTTTTATCAACATTGCTGTCGATCTGCTTCTACCACACTCATTACTAACGATCTACCGTGCTTTAGCAGGGTTTGCGTTAGCAGCCATCATCGGAGTTTTGATGGGTTTAAGTATGGCTAGGATTAGACTTGCCCATTGGTTCTTTGATCCTATCGTTGCGTTGGGTCTACCCATCCCGCCTTTGACTCTTGTTCCTATTTTTATACTATGGTTTGGGATAGGAAATGAGCCGAAGATTCTCCTTGTTACATTCGGTTGCGTCTTTCCTATCGCGGTCTCCACCTATAATGGCGCAAGGAGTGTTAATAGTCTTCTAATTTGGTCAGCAAAAATGATGGGTACTGATGATAGGAGAATCATGTGGAAAGTAATAGTCCCGGCTGCCTTACCATTCATCTTTAACGGTCTACAGGTTGCCTTACCGATCTCGCTCGTCATAGCATTCGTATTTGAAATGGTGGCTGGCGGCGGTGGACTGGGTTTCCTTGAGATCTACTCTGCGCGTTTCTTTAAAGCTCCCGAGTTATTCTCAGCACTGCTCGCTATCATGATCATTGGCTTCGTCTTAGATAAAATCTTTCAGAAGGTTCGTTCAAAATTCCTGTACTGGGCTCAGCGTTAGCCCATCGCTTCGATTATGTGCCTCTAAGTTCACGTTCTTGCCTCATTCGCTACTTTTGATCTGCGCGTGAAATCAGCAACTGCTAGTTGTCAAGAAGTGGTGTTGTTTTCTTCCATATCAAATCTGTCGATCTTTGATAATTGTTTGGTGGGGACGGTGGGACTTGAACCCACGGCCTACAGGTTCCCCCGCCCTAGCTCCAAAGGATACATCATCCACAGCGCTGTCAGCGAACCCGTAGTTGCTGACCTCTGGAGCCTGTCGTCCTACCTCTCCAGGGCTCTTTGGAACCTTGCTAGACTACGTCCCCCGCCACCAGAGATACCTGGGTTGGGCATATACATACTTTTCTTGGATTTTTGATTAGGGTGCTGAAGTGAGAGCTGAATTTTTGTGATATTGTTGGGCTATTTTCTTTTTGATCTTCTTCTTAGGGCGATGATGGCGATTATTAGAATTAGGAGGACGCCTATTATTGGGATGGGTGATTGGATTATTGGGAGGTATGTTTGGATTATTTGGTTGGCTGATTGTATTATTGTGTCTTGGGGTGCTGTCTGCTGACCTTTAACGATCTCCCACGTCTTCAGCTCTTCTTGAATGTTGAAGTTGGTCTTTGGTCCTAACCCTTTTTTATCGGCGTAGATTTCTTCACCCGCTTTGACTAGCTGGGTTTCTCCGGTCGTTTTGCTTCTGAACTCAACCTCACCTTCGATGACCTTTAATCTTGAGATGCCATTTCTTTCCTCCGCAACGAAGATTGTTCCTTTGGTACCGAGTACTGCTTGCCCAAGCTGAATGTCAAGTGCTCCCTCTTTAATCGTTCTTTTTATGTTTGCCATTAGGTTGCCATACATGACTACCAGAACATTCTCTTCTTTCAGAGTTAAGCTAAACTTAATTATGATCTCGCTTTCGGTTTTCATAGTATATACCGACCATGGATCGGATATGACCACCCAAGATTTTTCACCTGTTTTTATGTGGTCGTCTTTATAGATGATCATATCATGTTTTGCAACCCTCCATCCGTCTGGGTCATCACAGGGACGAATTTCCACTTCTCCTATTATCTGATCAAATCTTGCCCCAGAATCTTCTACTTGACCCTTACAATCTTCATCGTATGACGACCCGTCTGATCTTGTTGGTTTGTACCCGAGCCATATCACCTTGAATGGACCTAGGATACCGCTGAATGACTGTGGAATGCTTTCAGCATATTCCTTATCTGCGTGATACTTTACCGCACACATACCCCTTTGCGGATATATATCACGGATTTTAACCACTAACCCTTCGGCGTTAGGAACAATATAATCGCTAACCACTTCACAAGTTAAAGCGAACTCATGAACCAGCTTCCATTCACGTTTCTTAGTCGACTCGTTCCATCCCATATACCAGTAATCATACGCATCCACAACCAACTGACCTTTTAACCTATCCTCACGTATGTCGTAGCGACAATCCAACGAACAATTGAAGAGTGTTGGTAACTCTTTATTTCCCCACTGCCATGTTTTGTTGATACTCCACTGCTGAGTTAGAATCCCATCTCTTACTTGAAGAGGAAATGGCGGTGTCTCCCACGAAAAAAGACCGTCATTTTTAAGGGGAACCAAATCAAAATCATAACCTGGAAGTATGAAGAGCGGCTTACCGCAACAACCACCCTTCATATCAGGAACAACTCTTCCAACGATACACTAATCTTCATCATATTTTGAACAACCCTTGCTTCAGCGTTAAGAGATTATCAACAAACGCTAAAACACATTACGAGTTAGGATGCTTGTCGAGTGCCTGAAACCTATTGGAAAGTACCACATCTACCAAGCCCATGCTCCTCAAATAGCATTCAGCTAAAACAGCTAAGGCAAAACACTTCTTCACAGCAGATCAAAGGTTACGCGACGCAGCTAAGTTTACAAAGCCCCTCACACTATAACCTACCACACAGAACACCTCACCAACCGTGTTACACGAGGCTTCTACCACATCTTGGGCAGAATAGGGAGCTGGGCGGCTTCTCAGCACCACAGAATCTGCAGATCGGAAGCAAGGCTTTACGCACAACCATCCTTTTCTCGATCTTACGCTTAGCCTTCTCGTATTCTGCGCTTCGATAATACTCCTCCAGGAGCGCAATCCTTCTGCTTGGATGTGGGTGTGAGCTGACGAGCTCGCTTAAAGCGTCGTAAACCAAGCTTGATCTGTTGTTGAGTGCTACAACTTTTCGCAAGAGGGATCTGACAGCATCCACACTACCAGTTACGAGCAGACTTGCTCTGTCAGCACTAACCTCAGATTCACGCCTCCAACTAAGTAGGGCAAGCCTAGGCGGAGCCTCCAACAATGGTACGCCTAGCACTGAAGCCGAGAAGCTTACGCCTTGTAGGACGAATTCCGCTAATGTGTGGTAGAGCATATGCCCACATCCTATATGCCCAAGCTCATGACCTAGTAGCGCTACCAACTCTTGCTCTTCAAGAGCGTTAAGCAAAGCTTCGCCTAATACAACATAGGGTTTATCATCTAACCCGAAGGAGTAAGCGTTGAAATTCAGCTCGTAGTCTACATACATCTTCGGCAGAAACTTCAGGCATAGTTTGTCTGCACACCCAACAAGCAGAGAGCCGAGCCTACTATCTCTGTCAACAGGAATGCCTCTGGAGGAAACCTCTTTCTCGTGAAGTGATACGGCTTTCTTTAAGTAGAATGTTTTGAGTAGTGCCGCTGGTGTAGCCAGCTCTTTGAGTAAGGCGAGCTTCTCTAAATCCCCTTCGTACGCATAATCAGCCCTAGTCAGATCGTACTTTCGGCTGGTTAGAAGCCTAACACCACATCCTCGACAGAAGATATCTTCTTCATCAGAATATGTGCGGCAGAGCTTGCACTTTAACTCCAAGCCAAAAAGTACTGGTTGGATGTTTTTAAATCTCTTTAGTTAGGCTAGTAATTGCACCCTCAAAATTTTTACCACTTTTGTCATCCACCTATACCAACCAATCTCCCAAGGTCTTCCCCACACGCACCTCAAACACCTCAAGCAACTTAAGCCCCTCCAACTCAGAGACCACTAGAACATCTATGCCACTGCTACAGGTATACCGGTTATCCGCCACGAAACCAAAGAAGTACATTCCAGCAGGAAGATACCTAATAAACGGGTTCAACATAATTTCACTATTCATAATAGGGCTTGATCTACTCTATACCACAAATAGAAGTGTTAGCGAAACCGAGCAATAATCAATCGGAGAGAAATTCTTAAAAACCTTAGGTAATCTTCCCTCAGCTAGGGTTTGGTAGCGACTTTCCACGCCACGTATTCTCAGTATAAAAGCAAATACACTTCAGCTGATCTCTCCAGCTATAGCACACTTCCAACAACTTACTGCACAAGTATAATACGGGGTAGGTGTTAGCTTAGGCAGATGGTTAGAGATTAATTGAAGAGGCTTGTTTTGCTCTTAGCCAAGCATCTGTTTTCCCTTTATGCTTGGTTTTGGTGTTTGAGGCGCCCAAGGGTTGAGACGACACCAGCCATCCTTGACCTCTTTTACATAGACTTTCTTAGGTTGGATAGGCGTGATGTTGAAGTTTTAAAGCTAGATGAGCACGAGCTTGTTACACGGTGTCGGAACCGCTGCCCAATTCTGGAGCTCTCCCTTAGGCTTGGGGTTGACACAAAGCTAGCTTGCAAGGTTGTTTCTGAACCTGTTTGTAGGTATGTGCTTCGCAAGCTTAACCCCAGTCTTGTTTTCGAGAGGAACTATAACCACATTAGGCCTTATGCTGAGAGTTGTGAGGAGCGGATATATTTTAGGAGTTGAGGGTCGGTAGAATCGTGTCTTCACGCCCCTCCCCCACAACCATCTGCCTCAACACACCGCCCTTATGCAAATATTCTTCAACATACCCCTGGGCGACGACGGCTTCGCCTTCACAAGCCTGCTCAGCAAACCTACCTCGCCAAGTGATCAGCCTATCTACCGTGAGCCAACTCGGCCCTAAAAGCACGCGAACATCCTTTAGAAGGTATGTAGCTGGTGTAAGGTGTGCTTGGCTTGCTTCGAGCACCTCTGCCGCTATCCTTGCGTAGCCCAATCTTCTGATCCGGTACTCCCCGTACATTTCATCTACTTCGTTCCAGTCTTTAAGGTATCTGATGAAGAAAAGTTTGTCATCAAAGAGACCTTGATTACTCTTCCTCTCCTCCACTTTTAAGAAGTCTTTGTAGCTCATCTGCGTATCTTTGGATCTTGATAGGTAGAGGTCTTTCAGATGCTTCTCTGTGAATCTTCGTATGATTTTTCCCTCAGCCATCGCTTTAAGTATCGCCGCTTTAACCTTCTGGGTCTCCTTTAAACCGTAGACTACGAGATCTATATCAGAGTCTTCGCCCTCTAATCCAAGCATTATAGAGCCTGAGATGCCGAGCTTCTCTAAAGGGATATCTGCTATATCGGCTACGTATCTGACGAACTGCAGCGCCTTTAACCTCAGACCAGCCAAGTTATGTGCTGCTAAGAGTTCGGTGACTGCATATTGAGGTGTGTAGTGTTTGCGTACTCTGCTCCAAGGTATGATGGGAAGCATCCTCTGATAATAGGGGTCAAAGGTGTAGTATTCTGGGAAGCGGCTTTTGATAAACTCCTCTTTCTCCAATAGGGTGTGAAGCTTATGGTACCTTCTGCCTCCTCTTGCCCTCTCACCCTTTTCATCTGGTATGTAGCGTGGATAAGCTATTACGCCGTAAGATGGGTGGCTTAGCCCCTTGACTTCAAATATAGAGCCATCATCTAACTCTACGAAGTCACCTTCTCTGCCCCTCAGCATGGTTCTTTCTTCAGCTAACCATAATCTCTTTGAGCTGCATACCTAGCCTTTCGATCGCCTTGACCGCTTCTGAATGAGGCGCATAATCTATAGGCGAGAGTCCTGCCATCTCGGCTTCAGGCACAGCCTGGTCTAAGGGGATTGATGCTAATAGGTCAAGCCCCACCTTCTCGGCCTCTCTTCTGATAAAGAGCTCTTCTTCAGCACGCCCTATCTTATTCCCAACCGCATATATCCTCTTCACACCAAGATCTTGTGCGAGCCTCTTCACCCTAGCAGCAGTTTCGATGGATCGGTAGCTCGGCTCAACGATTGCTAGGAGGGCGTCGACACCCTTGACTACGCCTCTACCTAGGTGCTCTAAGCCCGCCTCCATATCTAAGACTACAACATCCCTCCTGTCTAGTAGCAGATGGCGTAGCAGCGCCTTTAGAAGAGCGTTAGCGGGACACATACATCCGCCTCCAGCCGATTTAACCGTCCCAAGGACTAAGAGGGTAACACCATCGGGGCCTCTAATGCCATATCTCTCTGCTATATCGCTTACCTTAGGTGTAAGGCTGAAGACTCCTCCTATTGACCCCGGTCTTGCGCCTGTTCGTTCCTCTATGAGGTCATCGTTTTCGGAGAGCGGTACGATGTTCGCTAGAGCCTCTTTAGGTATGCCGAGTGATAGCCAAAGGTTCATCGCGGGGTCTGCGTCAATAGCGAGAACCTTCGATCCTTGGCGCGCCATAGATCTGGCTAACACGCCGCTTATCGTGGTCTTGCCTACTCCTCCTTTACCAGCCACCGCTACCTTCAAATCTTCTGCCACCAGAGTGTCTGCTCTGCTTCTCTAAGCGGGAGCTTCTTTGTTAATGAGGCTATAGCTTTGTATGCTTTAGATTCTTTAGGGAGCTCTGTGAGCGGTCTGCCCTCTAGATCGAACTTTGCAACAAGATCGTCTTCAGGTATAAGCGCAATACACTCGATCCCAACCTTAGACGCTTCCTCAGCCACCTTATCAGCCAAACCATCTGGCACGCGGTTGACTACCAGATACATTCTGCCGAACTTCGTGTTTAGTTCCGCAACGAGTTCCTTAACCCTCTTAGCGGTCATAAACCCTCTTGCAGTTGGATCTGAGACTACTAGCAGAATATCCACATCTCTTGTCGTTCTTCTACTGAAGTGCTCCAATCCAGCTTCAGCATCTATAACTACGAACTTATATCGCCCACTAACCTTGTCTAAGACCTTTCTTAGGAGGTGGTTGACGTAGCAGTAGCACCCAGGTCCTTCTGGCCTACCCATGCTGATCAAGTCGAAGCCCTCCCCTTCAACGGTTGCGCTTTCTATGAGCCCCTCAAGGTAGTCTGCTCTACCTTGTTCAGGCGGAATCTGGTCACCTAGTTTCAGCATTTCTTCACGTATCTCACCTATGCTCTTACCAGCTTGGATGCCCAGCGCCTCGTGGAGGTTCGAGTTTGGGTCTGCGTCCACCGCTAAGATTACTTCGCCCGTTTCTTCGTGTAAGACTTTAATGAGTAGTGCTGCTACGGTTGTCTTACCAACCCCTCCTTTTCCCGTCACCGCTATCGAGGTCGTCAACGTTTATTACCCAGCCTTGCCCAAGCCTCTCTAATACACCTATCGCCTTCTGCTTTGACCTCCTCCCAAGCCGCTTCTAAGCTCTGATCATACTTTCCTGAAGATAACACTGCGTCATAAAGGCTTAGGAACTTCGCAGCCTTGGTTAGCAGGGGCGATTTAACAAGGGTTAGGCTCTCCTTTGATATGTCGAGCTCATCGACTAAAGCGTCTTCAACGATCTTTGATCTGCCCAAGACATCCCTTAGTATCAGATTCCGCTCAGATAGCTTAACATACACCACATCTTCAGCAACGTCAGCTACTTTACCGTCTTCCCTCAAAGTTACTTTTAATTCACACATCTATCATATTACCTCCTTTCCTACCCCTCACTCTGAGGTAGGAGGAATTCAGCTAAGCTCTCTTCCTTCTTCCTTATCGTCAGCCCCTCCCTCTCCCTCAACTCTATAT
>JAAOZN010000079.1 GCA_011605775.1 Nitrososphaerota archaeon
GAAAAGAGCCATATAGAGGAGAGAACAAGAACCTCACAAACAGAAAGCTTATCAGAATGCATAGACTAGCCCAAGAAGGCTGACACGCAGCAAGCCAACAACCATCCACCAGAGACGTTTTGCATGGGTGGCAGAAAAGTTTGATTCATGGTGCGAGCTTCCTATCTTGCTGTTTCAATAACCTAAAGATCTGCCATCATAAGGGTGCGGTGGGAGTTGAAATGTTTGCTCGTGAGATAACTTTGCCATAGCCTAAGTTGAAATTATCGATTAATTTGCTTTTGAGTGCTTGTTGATGTTGTTTACACAGAGCCCTTTAAGTTTAAATCTAAGAGGAGAGAGATAAGCATCGATATAGAATGGATGAGGATATTAAGGAATATCTGATGGAGAAGTTTGGTAGAATTCATCCTGTCTTCGATGTTATGGACAGATATAACCCGGAGCTCCTTAGAGGCTTCGTTACTATGAGGCGGGCTACACTTAAACCTAAAGGTGCACCCGAAGGCGCCCTGCCAGAGAAGATCAAGGAGCTGATTATAGTAGCAGTGGAAGTCGCCTTAGGGCGTGGAGAAGGTGGTAAGAGCCACGCTAGACGAGCGGTAAGACTAGGGGCGACAGCAAAAGAGGTTGAAGAAGCGGTTGAGCTCTGCACTTGGTTAGCGGGATGGTCTAGCTGGGTAGACTGCGGGATGGATGCGGTGCTGGCGGCAGAAGACGAAGAAAAGAAAGTGAGAGAAGGCAAACCCTTCTACTGGACTACGGAAGTCACATCTTCAAAAGAGAAGTAACACCAGAGGTCCACACATAGTTTGAGCGATGTAAAAGTAATCAAACTGGGCTCAGGTAGACGGACAAATTTAGAGAATGGGAGCTGGGTAGAGGAGTTAATTACATCCAAGCTGGCTGGTTCTAAAAAATGCATGCTTGGCTACTCGACTTTTAAGCCTAAGACTAGGACTAATAAGCTTACACATAGCGAGGAAGAACTCTGCTTTGTAATAAAAGGTAAAGGTAAACTGGCTCTTGATTTATGCTACATAAACTTCGAAGCAGGAGATGCTTTATACATACCACCCAATGTAGCACATGCTGTAGTCAACGACGGCGAAGAAGACGTCATCATGGTTTATGTCTTCTCCTACCCTGAATACCCACCCACATTAACACAAAAGCAGTAAGGAACGGGTTTAAATAAAACCTTCTACATAAGTTGAACCGATGTAGATGACCTCTCCAATCACAGCGTTTAAAGAAGCGATGATCTGCATCACACACGGATACCGAGTTCAGCCTGGTGAAGTTGTTACGGTTCTTATGGATGCAGATCATCGACTCGAAGCAGAAGCCTTAGCCGCTGCTGCAAGCGCAGCCGGAGGAGACGTTATACTCCTTGACATTTCTTCTCAAGTTACTAAAGGTCTCCTTGCGCCGGGTATACCTGAGCCTCCTAAGAGCGTTTTCGGTGCGGTTACATCTTCTGATGTTGTGATTATCAAGACGAATATAGATTACGCACATAGGTTTGCTCATACCAAGGCTGTTAGGACTGCAGTAGATAATCAAGCTAAGATTGCTTCGGTAGAAGAAGGTTTAGGGACGTGGGGGCTAACGGTAGACGATATCTTACTTGTGCAGAAGAGAACCGAAGCTCTTGTTAAAGCATTCGAGGGTGCCGATGTCGTCAAGATCACAACCACAAAAGGTACAAATCTAACGCTTTCTATAAAGGGTAGACCTCCTCTACTAGTAACACCGATAAGAGAGAAGGGTGTTATGATGGGTCCCATGCCCCTATGGGGCGAAATCGCCTTCGCAGCTGTTGAAGACTCTGCAGATGGTGTGTATGTTGCAGACGGTGTAATGAACATTGTAGCACCTTTTGGATTAAAGGAGCCCATCACGGTATATGTAAAAAAGGGGCGAGCAATAGACTTTAGAGGAGGAGCCGAGGCTGCACACCTAAAGCAGATTATTGAGAGCTCTGATGAGAACGCAAATGTGGTTGCGGAGTTTTCCATCGGAACCGGACACCTTGAGAAACTGGGTACGTTATCAGAAAAAGGTATGTTAGGTACTATACACCTTGCTCTAGGAGATAACCATAGCGCCTACCCGGGGGGTAAGAACGTAAGTAAATCACATATCGACGCAACTATACGAGCACCTACAATTGAAGTCGATGGCAGACTAATTATAAAAGATGGAAAAGTTGTGATACCTTATTAGGCTAAGGCCCCATCCTTCTTTTTTAATTAAACGATTTAACTATGTTATCAGCAAAGAGTTTAAGCATTTCTTTAAGTCGGTCTATAGTGGGGTAGATGAATTTTAACTCAAAGTAGTCCGCTGCTCTGTAACCTTCAAGCCGTTTCGCTATTTGAGTTGGTGTTCCAACAAAACTTCTCCTTAGTCCTTCTTCTATTGAAGTAAAGTTAGTAGTTAATGTCTGTCTAGCGTTACTTAGAGCTTTCTCCTCATCTTCATCTACGCTTGTGAACATTTCTAATCCTACAATCATCTTAATTGATCTACCAGCAGCTGCGGTCATATCTCTTAGCCGTTTAACGCCTTCGTTTAGCTCCTCTTCAGTCAAATAAGCTGGTATCCACCCCTCCCCAAGCTCGGCTGCTCTCTTAAGCGCCTTTTCACTTAACCCTTTTTCCCCTCCGCCTATTAAGATGGGAGGGTGCGGCTTTTGTAAGGGTTTAGGAAATATCTGCAAATCTCTGAATGAGACATATTTACCACTGTATGTAGCAAGAGGCATAGTCCAGATGGCTTTTATCGCCTTAATGTAATCATCTGTTATCTTACCTCTTTCGTGATATGGCACGTTAACGGCTTCAAACTCCTTTTCAGTTATCTTTGGTGCACCCGGAGCTACACCCATCAAGAATCTACCTCCTGATAACACGTCAAGAACCGAAGCTTGTTTTGCCAACACTACAGGATTTCTGAGTGGAAGTATTATTACTGCCACACCAAGTTTTACTTTATCTGTTAAACCGGCTAGAACAGATAATGTTGTAAGCGACTCATAAAAATTAGGTAGCTGTTGTTCAGTTAAAGCTTCGGCTGAACCTGCAGAGAGGTGCGTTTTGTGCTGCTCTGTACCCCAAACAATGTGATCATGCACCCAGACAGAGTCGTAGCCCAGATCTTCTGCGGTCTTTGCCGCTTCGAATATCGCTTTTCTGCTAGCTAATGGGCCGGAATTTGGTAGTCTAATACCAAACTTCATCTGACTCCCTCTTTTTGTTTCTTAATTGCGAAGTAAACTTTTTCTGCTGTAAGTGGGAGTTCCTTTATTCTAACGCCTGTTGCGTTAAATAGCGCATTGGCTATTGCTGGTGCTACGGGAACTAATGTTATCTCTCCTATACCTTTAGCACCGAAAGGTCCTTCTTTATGTGGTGCTTCTACTATTATCGGTATAATCTTAGGCATATCCATTGCTGTAGGCATCTTATAATCTCTAAAGTTAGGGTTAAGCATCTTTCCTTTGTCATCATAAATGATCTCTTCGTATAATGTTGAGCCGATGCCTTGTAAGACGCCTCCTTCAATCTGCCCTTCACAAGCTTTAGGGTTAATAGCACGTCCGACATCGTGCGCAGCAACATACTTTAATATCGTGATGATCCCCGTTTCGACATCTACTTCGATTTCAACCGCATGTGCTGCATACATATAGAACACGCTATGTCCTGAAAAGAGTGTGCCAGGTATGTTTGGATAGTATGAGCCTCTACCAAGTATACTCAATCCTGCTCCATAGTGACTTGTAATAACTTCTCTGAAAGTCATTTCTTTTCCGCCTCCTTTGGGGAAAACTTTGTTGTCCCAGGTGTCGAGTTGATCTGGGCTAAGATTAAATAGCTTAGAAGCTAACTCAAGTAGTTGTCTTTTAGCATCTCTTGCGGCTTCTCTTACCGCATTCCCCATATGAAATGTGGTTCTGCTAGCTGTGGTAGATGCATCGAAAGGTGTGTAGTCTGTATCTGGTACTGTCACTTTTATCAAATTTGGAGACGCGCCCAACTCTTCTGCTACGATCTGTGTGAGTATTGTTCTAACACCTTGCCCTATTTCAACACTGCTCGTTACTACTTCAACACTTCCATCTTGTTCGATTCTAACGAAGGCTGTCGAGCCCGATGGCGTCTTAGTAGCTTTATACTCACAAGCTATTCCTACACCCCTATTTGGTGGCCTTTTTTTACCCCATTCAATTTCCTTAGCAGCCTTCTCAAGGCACTCCTTTAACCCTACACTGAAAAGTCGGTCACCTCTAATAGGGTTGATCGAGCCTTCGACTAGAGCGTTCTTAAGTCTTACCTCAAGCGGATCCATACCCAATTTATGACTTAGCATATCTATTAGAGACTCATGAGCCCATGAAGACTGAGGTAAACCATAACCTCTTAAAGCTCCCGCTATAGGCCTGTTTGTATAAACACAATACCCCTCCACTTTGATGTTAGGTATATCATATGGGCCAACGCCTGATTCGCAGCCGTGAAGTGTTACAGTAGGTCCCTTTTCAGCATATGCACCAGTGTTATAGAAGAGTTTGGAGTGGCAAGCAATTATACGTCCATCTTTTTTTGCGCCCATCTTTACCCAACAAACGGCACCATGCCTAGTTAATGTTGCCTCGAAAGTTTCTTCCCTTGTTAACCTGATTTTGACAGGTCTACATTCGGTATGCATGGCTAAAGCTATGCATACCATCTCAACCTTGAGCCCACCTTTTCCCCCAAAACCTCCGCCCATATATGGAGGTGATATTACTCGTATTCTGTCTTGTGGTATCTTCATAGCGTCTGATAGATCTTTTCTAAGCCTGCTTGGCGCATCATTAGGAACCCAGACTGTTATCCTACCATTATAATCGACTTGGGCTATAGCCATAAAAGGTTCTATTTGACCGTGGTGTGACGGTGCAAATGTGAAAGTATCTTCGATCACAACATCTGCGTCAGCAAATCCTTTCTCTATGTCACCTCTTTCAAATTCAAACTTTGCACAAATATTTGTCCCAGGCACAGGGCTTACTATAGGGATGTGCTCGTAAGTGTGCAACTCTTCATGTATTAGTGGCGCACCCGGCTTAAGCGCCTCAAAAACGTCAAAGACAGCTGGTAGATCTTCGTATTCGACTTCAATTAGCTTTATGGCTTCTTCGGCGATCTTTTCGTCTACGGCAGCTACTGCGGCGACTGGTTCGCCGATAAATCTAACCTTATCTATTGCTAGGAATGGTTGATCCCTTAATGCTTCGCCGCCTCTAAAAGGCGCATCTCTACCTGTCACTACCGCTTTTACTCCCTCTAGAGCCTTTGCCTTAGATACATCAATCCTTTTAATTTTGGCGTGCGCTCTAGTACTTCTCAAGATCTTGCCGTAAAGTAACCCTGTCATCTTGATATCGTCGCCGTAAACCGCTCTACCAGTGACTTTATCTAATGCATCTACTCTAGGCAACGACTTTCCTATGAAGCTCTCACGCCCTATCTGAACCGTCAACTTCCACTCCTCCTCATCTTCTCAGCAGCGGCTTTAACCGCCTCTATAATCTTCACATACCCTGTGCATCTGCATAAATTGCCGGCCAAAGCTTGCTTAATTTCTTCTTCTGAGGGATCTGGGTTGCGGTCCAAAAGTGCTTTAGCAGATATTATCATCCCAGGTGTGCAAAAACCACATTGTATGGCCCACTTCTCAATGAATGCTTCTTGTACTGGGTGTAAAGGCGAACCGGGTTTGCTTATACCTTCTATTGTCACCACCTCTTGCCCATCCACCTCTGGTGCTAATACTAAACAAGAATTTACTGGCTTACCATTTAACAAAACTGTGCAAGCACCACATTCCCCACTGTCGCATCCTCGCTTTGTACCTGTTAACTCCAGATCTTCTCTTAATACATCTAGAAGGGTTCTATTCGGCTCAGTATATACTTCGTACACATCGCCGTTTACAAACAACTTTATTCGCTGCTTCATATAAGACGCCTCATTTACTGCCCCCCGCTCTCCTCAACGAGCGAATAGAGAGCTCTTTTCACGAATACTTTAACCATATCTCTCCGATATTCTGCAGAAGCGCGGATATCACTGATGGGTTTGCTCTCTTTTGCAGCAGCTTCTGCAGCATTTTCTATTAGCCTTTGGTCGATCTTTTTGTCAAGTAACTCGGCTTCAGCAGTCTTAGCTCTTATAGGTGTGGGGGCTACTGAGCCTAAAGCTATCTTCACGTCTTTGCAGAAACCGTCCTCTAATCTAATGGACGCAGCTACGCTTACTATAGCGCATTCCATCGCCCTCCTTGTACCAAACTTTAGATATACGCTGCGGTTTCCTTCGTTAGGTTTTGGAATATAGATCTCTTTGAGAAGCATCCCTGGCTCCAATACTGTCTTGCCCGGTCCCAGAAAGAAGTAATCTATCGGGATTACGTTTTCTCCGCTTTTATTAACAATCTTCAACTTCGCACTATATATGAGAAGTGGTGGAGCAAGGTCTGCTGCAGGGGATGCGTTACAGAGATTCCCTCCAATTGTAGCTCTGTTTCTTACTTGATAGGAAGCTAGTGTGCCTGCTGCTTGGTGAAGCGCAGGGAAGATTTCTTTGATTATATGTGACTCATGTATTGTGTTTACTGTAGTTAGTGCACCTATTACTACGCCTTTTTCTCCCACTTCGATTCGGTTTAATTGAGGAATTTTCTTAATGTTCACAACATACTTCGGTACTTTTTTCCCATCACGCATTTGAACAATTAGGTCTGTACCTCCAGCTAAGACGCAAGCAGAATCACTGTACTTGTTAAGAAGGTAGATAGCGTACTGTAGCGTGGATGGCTCAAAATATTCAAACTGCGGTAGGCTTTTCATATCTAAAGCTAGGTTGGCTTTAGGTTGAACATAATCTTAACGGTTAGTCCCTGACGTTTGGTTAATCGTAAATCCTAAAATAAGCCATACTTCTACTCATGTGAGGTAAATATGCCCAAGAAACTCAAAATAGGTATATGCCCAGTTATAGTCGAATACGACCCACTCGATATAATAAAACGAGTTCCACTCTATGAAGAAGCGGGTTTCGACTTAATTTGGGAAGGTGATCATACATTACCTTGGCATCATACCAATGGTCACTGTTCAGCAGCAAACATAATGATCGAAGCTTATCTGCAGCGCACTAATAAGATCGCTTGCCATTATATGGTTGCTCCTCTTGGCTTAAGAAATCATCCGGTTGATGTGGCGTTACAAACCGCAACCATGGCGATTCTACATGAAGGGAGAGTTGGGCTGCATGTAGGCACAGGAGAAGCTATGAATGAGAATACCGTAACAGGTGTATGGCCTACAAATGCTGAGCGTGTAGCAAGAGTAGAGGAAGCTATACAGCTAATCAAGAAGTGTTGGACAAGCCAAGACTACTTCACTTTCGAAGGAAAATACTTCACCACTTTCTTTTACCTTTATGATAAACCAAAGCAACCTATACCTTTAATCGGTGTAGCTGGCGGTGTAAGAATGGCTAAGATCGCGGGCAAATACTGTGATGGTATCTTAAGCCTAGGACCACCAGACTACTTTAAATCCGTGATCTTACCTGCTTTCTACGCAGCAGCTAGAGAAGCAGGCAAAGACCCAGATAAAATGGAGAAGATGGCCTTTGTGGACACTTCTTACCATCCTGATTTTGAGCTAGCCCTAAAGAAGGCTAGGCTGTATGGCGGTGTTCTCATACCGGAATGCTACTCTATAATACAAGACCCGCGTGTGATCGAAAGTCGTTCAGCTCTTGTTAGAGATGATGTGCTTATATCAGCATTTAATATCGCTTCCAAACCAGATCAGATTATAAGCAGATTCGAGGAATATGCAAAGGTCGGTGTAACTACAGTGATCTGGGCTGAGATAAGCCCAGATCCTTGGCTTACACCAAAAGTCTGTAAGGAGCACGTGATACCTTATTTCAGTTGAACTTAGCACCCCTCTCTATTCTTTTTTTCTCAAATATGACACTATCGATTAGTCTATGTATCGTATATCGCTTTTTGAGAAGGAATGATCTGAGTTCGGGGTATTTCGCAGCCTCCTTTATAACGTTATCAAGGCGAACTAAACATATTCGTAGCACAAGGATGGCATCTTCAAGAACTTTCACTTTCTTTGTATACTCATCCTCATAACTGACACTTTGAGAATCTGTTATTTCTATAAGAGCTTCCTCAACGCTTAATCCACTTTTAACAAGCTTGATTGCAGATCTGAGCTTCTTAGCAGCTAGTTTAAGATTTGCTGTTTTTGATGCTAGCTGACTCTTAACCTCATCATCGTCTATCCAAAGCAGTTCTTGTGCGCAGCTAGGAGGGATCTGACCTGCGGCTATTTTAGCTTGAACATCTTCTGGGAGTTCAAGCAGCTTTAATCTGTGTGATACATATTCAACGCTTTTTCCTATCTTATGCGCAAGGTCTGTTATACCACCCCACCCGTATCCATTAACATATTGTTTAAAGGCCTCAGCCTCCTCTATAGGATTTAATGTCTTACGCTGGACATTCTCTGTTAAAGACAACTCAAACGCTGTTTTATCGTCAACGTCTTTGACAAAGCAAGGTATAGTTGCCCATCTCAATCTCTTACAACATTCTAATCTTCTGTTACCAGCAATTACTTCAAAATACTCACCAAAGGGACGGACAATAATTGGTTGAAGTAAGCCATTTTCTTTTATGGACTTCATCAAACCATTTAGATCTCCCAGATCTCTCCGCACTTTGATTTGCGAAGGCTTTATCAGATTTATGTCTATAAAATCAAAGATGGCAGTATTAGCTAAGTAGCTCCGCAGGGTGACGCGCATACCTTACAATAGTCAGAGATTGAGGGAAAAAAGTGTGGGTGGTGTAACATATACTTACTTACAGAAGTTCTTTTAGTCTTTTATTAGCATCCAATGCGGTTGACCAAGCGGTCTCAAAGTCATGAATCAAGCTATCAATTAAAGTTGGGCTGTTACTCCAAATCACAACAGGGTCTCTTAAACCCTGAGGCGGTGATGAAATAGGCAATACAACCTGGTTCTCATCTATAACAATATATCTTATTCTCACCGCAAGATCTTCTATATGACGTATCGCAGCGATACTCAAATACTCTCTCACACAGTCAATATTCTGCCTACCAATATAAGTTAATATTCTTATCTTAGCACCACGTTGTGCACTAAGAGCTTCAGCGTCGTATATCCCGGACTGCCAATGTAGTTGTAATCCTCTAGGTGAGATCATCTTCAGAACATATTTTGCATCTTTTACTAGCTCAGCTACTCTATGGAAGACTTGCGCGCCTGAAAGAAGTCTTAGAAAGAATTTTTTATCAGGTTGGCAAGAAACCTCCGGTTGCCGACTTAATGCTTCAAGCTTAGGTATGATTTCTTTACTACGCTTTTTGAGAGCAGCTAAAGCTTCTTCTTTCTTATTAAGAAGAGCTTCGATAGCCTCTCTTGGTGCAACACGTTGAAAACGGGTAGGGTTGCCTAGCTGTAACTCTACTAACCCTAGACTACGTAAAGCACGTAATGCACGATAGATATCAACCCTGTTAACTCTTAACTTCGTCACCAGATCTCTCGCATAAGCCGAACCTAATCTAACTAGTGTCAGATAGACCTTAGCCTGCAGCTGTGTTAAACCACATTCCTTTAATACTTCAACCAGTTCCTTGTCTTCTTCTAATATATTCTCATACACATAATTACCCAGTTCCATCCAAGTAGATATGCTTGTCTGTTAATTTTGTTGGCGGCAACAAAATTTAAGGCAACTTAAAATACTACTGTCCCATCTACTTTAGCATATGTCCATTGACCAGATAAAGACTGTTGGTGTTGTAGGCGCTGGACTTATGGGGCACGGTATAGCGCTGGTCTTTGCTCAAGCAGGCTACAAGGTGCTCTTAAACGACGTAAGCAAAGCTATACTTGATAACGCGCTGTTGGCGATAGAAGCCGATCTAAAGAAGCTTACCCAATATGGTCTTTTAAGTGTAAGTGATGCTGAAAAAGCTATCTCAAGGATTTCACCAGTGTTAGAGCTTAGGGAGGTTGGTCGCGCCGCTGACTTTGTAGTAGAAGCTGTTACAGAAAATGTCGATATTAAGCGGGCTATATTCTCAACTTTAGATGATTCGGCTCCTTCACATACAATACTTGCAAGTAACACGTCAAGCATACCTATTGCACTTCTTGCGTCAGCCACTAAACGCCCAGATAAAGTCGTTGGTACACATTTCTGGAACCCGCCTACACTACTTCAAGCAGTAGAGATAGTAAAAGGCGAAAGGACCTCTGATGAAACTATCCGGTTAACTAAAGCGCTTCTTGAGAAAGTAGGAAAAAAGCCCGTCGTAGTAAATAAGGATGTCCCTGGTCAGATAGGGATAAGAATACTCTATGCCATCATAAGAGAGGCAACGTCGCTTGTAGAGAAAGGAGTAGCCACGCCAGAAGATATAGATACAGTAATAAAAGAAACATTAGGAACACGCTTCCCAGTTCTGGGCGTCTTCGAATTAGTTGACTTATCAGGTGTAAACATACTTTATGCTGTTTCTCAGATCGTCTATAAGGATCTTGATAACTCCGTCGAGCCCCATAGTATTGTTAAGCAGATGGTTGAACGAAATGAGCTTGGCGTAAAGACAGGTAAGGGTTTCTATGACTGGTCGAAGAGGTCCGCTAGTGAGGTTATGCGTATAAGGGATGAATATTTAGTAAGGGTTCTTCGTGAGCGAAGAGCTTCTTCAAGATAGATTGCGTGGCTGTGAGCGCCTAAGTGCTTAGAGTAAAGGTACCTCTGCCCTACTTAGATCTGACGCTATATCTTTTAGCCCCAAAGCCTCTAATGTACTTCTTTTCGGTACACCAGTTGTTATATCCCAACCCATGGATTCATAGAATTCAGTCTTCATTAGCTCGAGCTCTTCAGCTGTAACGACAGAGCCTTTGTTCGGACCATCTGGTACTGGTTCCTTCATCAACCTTTCAGGTAAAGTATCGTGTTCCCTTCTTACCCCCTCTCTAGCGTTATATGCCCTCTCCAAGGTAGCAATCCTATCGGCAGCCCTTTCAAGATCAGAAGGTTGCATCTCCATTCCTGTCGCCGCTGAAATTAGTTTGGCAAGCAGTGGCGGAGGCACTCTAGAGGCTGCGAACGCGCAGAGAGGGGCTGAGTCTATAATAACTCTAATTCTCAAAGTTCCTTTAACAAGCAAACCTTTTCCTTTAGCAGATGTAGCGTTGCCTTGCGGTATTTCGACGAAGGATGCTACACCGTATGCGTGATGGCATCCCCCTCTTGACCCCGCAGCTAAAACCAACCCCTGTCCTTTTGATCCTCTTGGGTCATACCCCCCTATTTCCAGACCTTTTACGTGCATGGCGTAGCTTTCAGAGCCTTTCCCAACTTTTCTAGCGGCTTCCCTAACGCCGTCTGAAAGAAGTCTTCCTAAAGCACCGTCTCTGTATGCCATCTTTTTCACAGCAATTAACAGGCCTTCATCGCTGCCAAACCTCAGGTTTAATCCATCTAGATCACTTCTAGAGAGCGCTCCTTTTTCATGAGCCTCCATCGCCCAAGCTATGGTAAGTCCAGTAGAGATAGTGTCAAGACCCAAATCATCACAAAGCATATCAGCGGCGATAATAGGTCTAGGGTCACCTATCTTGCAAGAGCTACCGAAGGCATATATGGTTTCATATTCAGGCCCATCTGTCACAGCACCGGCATAAGGTCCATCCTTGACCAAAGTAACTTTGGTGCATCTTATCGGACACTGGTTACATCCAGTATCTTTGATAACGAACCTCTCCCTCAAAAGAGGATAACTTATCTCGGCAGCTTTATCAAAGATTGCCTCACGCCAATTAGCTGTAGGTAGAATTCCCCAAGCATTATTCTTTATAGGGCCAGATTGTGTACCAGTTTGTCTAAATTCTTTCCAAGGACCCGGTTGTAGACCGATATTCTTGAACGCTTCCTTCAGTGCTTCTTCAAATTTAGATGGTTCCGCCATAGTATATTCTCTGGAACCTTTGACAGCAACAGCCTTAAGTAGCTTGGAGCCCATAACCGCCCCCACACCGCATCTCGCTGATGCCCTACGGTCATCTGAAATTATGCCAGAGATCTTAACAAGCTTCTCTCCCGCCGGCCCTATCATTATAGTTCTATAGTAATATCCTAGAGATTCTCTAAGCATTCTTGTTGCCTCAAACACAGGTATGCCCCAGAGCCACCCTGCATCTCTAAAGTATACTTTCCCATCGTCTATCTGTAAATATATTGGCCTATCAGCTTTGCCTTCTATAATCAGACCATCGTAGCCTGCTTTCTTCAGCTCTAAGCCAAAGGCTCCACCTGAAACCGAAAAACCATAGAGCCCGGTTAGAGGTGATTTGGTTGTGATTATGAAGCGGTTTGTACTTGTTGGTACTCTTGTGCCCGTCAATGGTCCACTAGTTATAATGATTTTGTTTTCAGGACTTAGCGGATCAACCCCTTTTTTAACTTCGTCAAAAAGTATCTTAGCACCAAGTCCTCTGCCGCCTATAAATCTCTCTATATCTAATTCTTTTAAGGGCTCCTCCGTGGATGTTTGTTTGGTAAGATTTATTCTGAGTAGTTTAGAGCAATATCCTTTATATTTGAATTCACCCAACTTCCTTCACCCTTTAACCGCTCTTTGTTTAACTTAATGACCTAATAAGCTCTTTTCTATTTCTAACCTCCAGCGAAGATGGGAAGTATAGTTACGATGTCACCGTTATTTAGCTCCTGTTCTTCATTAATGATGGGTTGTTCATTTACCAATATTTCAAACCCTGGGTAAAGTCTGCCTGTTTTCGGGTCACATAACTTCTCCTTGATAAGAGGATACCTTGTTTTTAACCGCTCAATGAGATCAGAAATATTGGCTGCATCCATTATAGCTTCATTTTCCCCCTTTGTAAATATTCCTAACCCAAGCATTTTAACTAGAATCTTGGCGAACCACTAGCCCTCCTAAATCTAAGTATAATATTCTCTTCCTTTCTTGAGTGTGTTATAAAACTCTGTATCGTGCTGCAAGAATATTGTGCCCTTGGTCTCTTTGGCGATCCTCTCAAGCTTAAGCATCGATTCATATTGCGCTTGCGGGTCTAGATGTATTCCCCCAACTATGCGCTTCTCTAAATTGAGACGAGTGCTTATCACATCGCTTTCAATTATTATAGCGTTAAGTTCCTTGCTATCTATGATAGGTACTTGATGTCCGGCACTATGCCCAGGAGCCAATACTGTTTTTAACCCCTCTACGATCTTCTGATCTCCACTAACACACTCCCACTTTATGCCAGGTATGTCAAAAGTTGGTCTACTATAACCTATCGCCTCAAATGGTTCAGGCACATATGCATGTCTGAGTTCCTCTTTCTGCACGATCACACTAGCGTTTTTGAATAAATTTAGGTTCCCAACGTGATCGAAGTGAAGATGGGTTATAACCACTATATCTATATCTTCAGGCCTCACACCAATCGCAGCTAACTGCCTATCAAGTCTCTGCTCCTCACTCTGCTGCGGCTTCTCCCAACTATAGTATCTTAAAGCATTTTCAAGGTTGTAGCCCGTATCTATCATAATCTTTGCCTCATCGCTCTCCACATAAGTACACCATACGGGAAAACGGTAGGGTTTACCAATATTCAACTTCCAAGTAAAGTATGACATGTCTATTTCTAGCGTTCCGCAATCAAGGATGTGAATACGCTTAATCATTCTGCCCTCACTTCTTCCTATACGTAAGAAGATTAAAAATATTTTGAGCCGACACTTGCCTAAATAGATTGTTGTTTCTGCAAAAGTTCTGTCTCTTTTTAAGTTGGGTGAAGTAGAGTGCGAAGGGTCTGTAGGCTAGGTGAGCCCATTTTCCGAATGGAACCTCAGCCAGCAATGGTACAACAAAGACTAGGTGTATTGTGAAGATTATGTATGTTGCTAATGGCATGTTTAGCGCGATGAAGATGTGTATGAGGATGCCTGTTATGGATGTGAGTAGAAGCAGTATGAGGAACATCCAGTCTGTGTGGTGAGAGTACTTCCTATGCTCCTCTTTCTTCAAAAGCCTGCCTATGATTGCGTATAGTGTGGCGTAGGTTAGGGCTGTGAAGCCGAAGTAGCCGGCTAAGCGTAGCGGGTTATTCAATGGGAGGATTTCGTTGACTAGCGTGTAGGGTAGTAGGATGGCGAAGAGTATGAATAGGCTTGTGTAACCCCACATTAGTATAAGGTGGTTGATCCAGGCGCGTTTGGATGCACATTTAGAGTAACCCGCTTGCGCAAGAAATTCTGTGACCAAGTGTTTAAGCGCCCTAAAGTACGCACTTAAAGGTATACGCCTATCGCCGACACTCTTCTTTACAGTAAACCAATACATCCTGGCGATGTTGCTAAGAAGTAGAGCGGCAAGCAGCACACCGTAGATTATCCCACCGTTATGCACGATCTCTATTGGTGCAAAGGAGGTTAGGTCGACTCGATCTAAGACAACAGGACCATGCAGGAACCACACCAGGAGTAGGGTTAGGATCGCTAAACCTA